>NZ_CAJCKS010000050.1:0-34055 GCF_903970985.1 Pantoea sp. ME81
GTATTCGATCGGCTCTTCAGCGCTGCCCTGCCCACTGAAGATAACCGCTTCAAACTGGTGTTGGCGAAACGCACGCTGGCTTCGGTACTGGCGGAAGCAAGGGGACTGAATCATGAAGTTTGAGACACCTGCGGGAACGAACCCCATAGATAACCTCCGGTATGTCGGGCAGCCGCTTGACCGCGTTGACGGGCCACTTAAAACGACGGGCAGCGCAACATACGCCTATGAGTGGCATGAAAACGTCCCTGGCCTGGCTTATGGTTTTATTGTTGCTGCACCGATCGCGAAAGGCACGATAACCGCCATCAGAATTGAATCGGCCCGTAACGCGCCAGGCGTACTTGCCGTCATTACCGGACTCGATGTTGAAGCGCTGGGCAAAGCGGATCGAAATGCGGCAACGCTGCTGGCGGTTGACAAAATTGAGCACTACCACCAAGCCATCGCCGTAGTCATCGCGGAAACCTTTGAACAGGCACGCGAGGCGGCTTACAGCGTGAAAGTGGATTACCAGGCGGCGCCGGGCCACTACAGCCTGGCCGCTGAGAAAGAGAGCGTCGATACGGCAATGCAGGATGAGCCTGACAAAAACATTGGCGACTTTGACCAGGCTTACGCTGAGGCAAGCGTGACGATTGACACCGTGTATACAACGCCCGACCAGAGCCACATGGCCATGGAGCCTCATGCCTCTATGGCTGTCTGGGAAGATGACAGGCTCACGCTGTGGACTTCCAATCAGATGATTGACTGGTGTCGTACCGATCTCGCAGAAACGCTCAACATGCCGATTGAGAAGATTCGAATTGTGTCTCCCTATATCGGCGGCGGATTCGGGGGCAAGCTCTTTCTGCGCAGCGACGCGCTGCTGGCGGCACTGGGCGCGCGTGCGACGTCCCGACCGGTAAAGGTCATGCTGCCCAGACCCGTCATCCCGAACAACACTACGCACCGGCCTGCCACCGTTCAGCACATCCGGATCGGCGCTGACAGCAGCGGCCTCATTACTGCCCTGTCACACGACAGCTGGTCCGGTAATCTTCCCGGCGGTACCCCCGAAACCGCCGTCCAGCAGTCGGAGCTGCTATATACCGGTGCCAACCGTCATACGGGACTGCGCCTGACCCAGCTTGATTTACCTGAAGGTAATGCGATGCGCGCCCCGGGAGAGGCCCCCGGACTGATGGCGCTGGAAATTGCCATAGATGAAATGGCGGAAAAAACGGGAATGGATCCCATCGCTTTTCGCATACGTAACGATACGCAGGTTGACCCGGCTCACCCGGAACGCTTCTTTTCCCGCCGTCAGCTGGTGGAATGCCTGAATATAGGCGCTGAACGGTTCGGATGGCATAAGAGGACGCCTCAGCCTGCGCAGGTGCGTGAGGGCCGGTGGCTGTTGGGCATGGGGATGGCCACCGGCTTTCGTAATAACATGGTGGCGACCTCCGGAGCGCGCGTCCATCTGGATGAAACCGGGCATGTGACGGTTGAGACTGACATGACGGACATCGGCACCGGCAGCTACACCATCCTTGCTCAGACGGCAGCAGAGATGATGGGTGTCAGCCTTGCGCAGGTCACGGTCAGGCTGGGTGACTCGGATTTTCCGGTATCCGCAGGATCTGGCGGCCAGTGGGGCGCAAACACCTCAACGGCCGGTGTCTATGCTGCCTGTGTGAAACTTCGCGCAGACGTGGCTGACAGGCTGGGGTTTGAAGGCGATAACGTGGTGTTCTCAGACGGGCAGGTCATACAGGGAGATCGCCGCGCCGCACTGGCCGCGGCAGCCGCCGGCGGTCCGCTTACCGCAGAGGACAGCATTGAATTTGGTGACCTTGACCAGCGATTCCAGCAGTCAACGTTTGCAGGACACTTTGTTGAAGTGGCGGTAGACAGCTTCACAGGAGAAGTGCGCGTAAGGCGGATGCTGGCGGTCTGTGCGGCCGGGCGCATTCTGAACCCCAAAACAGCGCGCAGTCAGGTGATTGGCGCCATGACAATGGGACTGGGGGCCGCACTGATGGAAGAGCTTGCCGTGGACGAAAAGCAGGGCTTTTTTGTTAACCACGATATGGCCGGTTATGAAGTCTCGGTGCATGCGGATATACCGGAGCAGGAGGTCATTTTTCTTGATGATGACGATCCGGTTTCCTCACCCATGAAAGCGAAGGGTGTGGGTGAGCTGGGCCTGTGTGGGGTCAGCGCCGCGATCGTCAATGCCATCTATAATGCCACCGGCGTCCGTGTCCGGGATTACCCGGTTACGCTGGATAAGCTGCTGGAAGGGCTTCCCGAGCTCCACTGAGCCCTACTCCGCCAGCTTGATGCTGGCTGGCGGAGCATCGGCAGAAATGTTCACTGGTTTAAAAAGCGGTCGGGATGGTCAGACTCCAGGGAACGCAGGGTATCGTAACGACCAAATATGCGATAACGGTTACGGGCAACTGAATTGTAGAGCGAGTCGGTGACCGCCAGGGGCAGAAAGCGCAGTAATGCCAGAAGCCGCCAGGGCCATGGCAGAAAGCGCATAATGCGGAAGATGGCCTCAGAGCGTATCCAGTATTGCTGCCCATTGAAAAGGACAATGGTATGGATGCTGTCTGCTGACATACCAATATGCTCCAGCAATACTCTCCCCTCCCGGCTCTGAACCGGGGCGAACCTGACGAACGGGGGCAGGCGATGAGACAGTAAAAAACGGACCCAAGCATTGCACAGTTTACAAACGCCGTCGTAAATGACCACCTGATCGCCGGGTGTCAGAATCGGAACGGGCTGTGACATAGTATCCTTAACGTTTTCGGTTACGGGATTGGAATAATCCCCTGTCTGCTTCCAGGTAGAAAGTTTAGCAGTCCCGCAGTCATATTGTATTTTGCTAAAGCTGAAGACCGTCAACCGCCACTTATCAGAAATGGTTTTTAGGAAGCAGTGAAGACGTGGTCTAGAAAGCGGCATTGTATAGCATTAACGAACTGACGCGGCTCCGGTCGGCGTGAGCGGAAGAAACGCCGAACGCCGGTTACATCCACCCGGAATCAGTTCCGTTTATTAGAATGCCCGCATTGAGGAGCTCATCGAGGAGACTCTCCAGCAGCAAAATATTCGTTAATGGACCCTAGAGAGGCATGATATTTCCTACCCAAGTCTCAGGGACGCGATGGGAAAAATGGCGGCAATGGGTCAGCCATTTGGGGGCATGTTTACCGAAGATGAAGTCATTGAGGGTGCCATAACAGGCTACGTGCTTGAAAAATGCTGAAGTGAGAAACTATACAAGCCTTATACGCGCGGGAGATACCGAAATTGTCCCTATACAGGGTAAGGAGGAGCCGCCATGTCTGGCGGCCGTCGGTCCAGGACATATAAAACTCATCCCTCATTGAGAATTCGCAGCGCTTCCCGGTTAAACGCAGGCAGGTCCTCCGGCGTACGGCTGGTGACCAGTTTATCGTCATCCACAACGACGTCTTTATCATAAAAGTCCGCCCCGGCATTACGCAGATCAATGGCGATCGCTTTCACGCAGGTCATCTTGCGTCCGCGCACGCCGTTGGCACTGATAAGCAACTGAGGCCCATGACAAATGGCGAATACAGGTTTCCCGCTGGCGACAAACTCTTTGGTGAAATTTACAAAACGATCGTCACCGCGCAGTGAGTCAGGTGAGTGGCCGCCAGGTAAAAGTAGTGCGTCAAACTCTGCAGGGCTGACGTGATCAATATCCCTGTCGATTTTGACTACCGCTTTACCTTGCTTACCTTTAACCGTTTTCCCCGCTTGCATCTCAATGGTCACCACCTCGTGCCCTGCTTTAGCATAGGCATCAGCGGGTGAGGTGAATTCTGAGTCCTCGAATTCATCGGTAATAAGGACCGCTATTTTCTTACCCATCTGTCTCTCCTTGCTGTGAAAACGCTATGCGTTTGTGGCTCGGTTAACCCATCAAGTCTGGTTGCGATAGCTTAAAACACAAGCCAGACGGTGCCGTTATGCAGATGAAAATCAGCAATCATGCAAAACAGGGGCGATAAGCGCAGCGAGAAAGGTGGGCCCGTGATGAATTCCACCGTGCTGGCTTATTCAGTTGATTGTGAAAACTGACGTGGGTGAATGTTCTCCCTGCTACGTGCATCAGATATTGAGGCAGGGCAATTGCATAAGATGGGAGAGAGCTTAATGAAGGACAGTGCCCTTAAGGCTCCATATGACATCAATAAAGGAAAAGTGCCCTCATGTGCTTTTATGGCGGTCTGCCAGTCGCAAAAGCATCATGATGAATCAATGCTCGCTGACTAAACGATTTTATGAGGCATGAAACGATGAAGGCACTTTTCTTCACAGCACGCCAGAAAATACGGCTGCGTAGCAGGTGTAGCAACGCTTTGGGCTGAATCGGGCAATGCGATCAGGATTTCTTTTTATGCCATTTGCTGTCGCTGCCTTTTTTATAACCATGCTTAACCGCGGCCCAGGCAACCTTATGTGAAACCTCCTCCCGGGTACTGTCCCCCTGGCGGTCGTTCTTATTTTCATACTCATCCCATGCACTGTTAAAAGCCGCCAGGTAAATATCCTGCGCATGGGCAGGAAGGACATGCGTAACACTGTCGGGAAGAGCACTTCGGGATTTGTAGGGCATGTACAGACTCCTCTGTTGATGACTTAATCCTGGTTCACTTATGACTTTTTTCAATGTCAGAAAAGGCGAACAAGGCTAATGGCGCTATACATACAGCCCGGAGCTGGCTGGGTCACTGATAATCCGGGTTGTTTACCTTGCCGGTAAACTTTTCTCTCAGAGTGGGAGTGTTTATCTTATTCCCGCCACGTCGTCGGCCCGGAAAGAAATGCGGCCATCCATTTGACTCTTTCACTCAATGGAGCAGAGGCGCCTCATCTGAATGTTATTTGATGCAGAATGAATACGCCGCCTTCAGCCAGCCTCGGATGATTCAGAACGTGATTCAACTCCTGTCCTGACGTCTCCCTGTCTGACCGCTGTTTAAGCAGCAGCCTTTCAGGCGCACGTGAGCAAGATGGTCGCAGACGAAAGAAAGAACCCGCGGCAACACTTTCAGCAATGAAGAACCCAGTAGTTACAGCATTCATATAGAAGCCTTAAACGACTTACCGGCCCTTTGGGCCGGGCGGCGGCGGCTGATCAGTGAGGGCAACCGGGGTGCAGGTACGGCTCGGGTCCGGGCAGAGAGGGGCGCGGGGTTTCAGGTCCGGCTCGGTGCAGGGGTTAACAGGAATAATATTGTGTGTTGTAACTAACATTTTATTGCCCACCGCCTGCCGGTGGGAGCTACCTTTAGGGTTGGGGTTTCCGTTTCGCTGTAATTATTGGATGTATATATGTCCACGCCGGCGCCATGCATGAAAACCTTCTTTATTACTTTGATTATTTCTTTCTGACGTAAGTCAGGACTGTCTTGCGCGTAACGGAGAATGTACTTGCCCGTAAAAGCGGGATACTGATTGCGGATAACTGTGGTTAAAAAAGGTGGCGCACGGTCTGTGGCCACTTTTCCTGTTTCAGGGGAAGCAAACACCGGCGTTGTTGTGTGCATTCTGTGTCCGCCACGATCGCCGCCACCGCCAGTCAAGGCGGTTAAAACAGCAGGATGATATCAGTGAACGACGTCAGGTATGTCGGGCAGCGCGGGCTCGTAATCGAGTCCCAGCTCCAGCTGGCGCAGACACTTCCACACCAGGCGGTCAAAGTCATGAGGTGAAAGATCGCGCCATGCATGAGCCGGGCGTGCGCGTAGCAGCTTGGCCATCGCGTTGCGCCGGTCATCCAGAGGAAGCTTGCTCAGTCTCTTGCGTCGCTTTTGCTTTGATGCTTTTTCCCTTCGGCTGACAAGTGTGGCCATACGCATGTGTTCATACCAGCGCCGGCGCGCAGCGCGAACGCTGATATGCGTTCCCGGCTCTATGATGCCGTCGGCTTCGGCAGCCAGGCGTTCATTACGCTCGGCAAGGAATTTATCCATGTCGATGCCGCAAAGCTCCCAGAACCGATCGGTCAGAACGATATGGCGTGGCATGCAGTAGCCTGTTGCCGGGTCCATTTCCAGATCCGGTCGCTCTATGAGGCCGTAGCGCTCCCACTCTTCAAACAGGCGTGAAAGCCGGCAGGGCTCAACACGGCTTTCCGGTATGATGTTGCCCTTTTCATCTTTCGGGCTCAGTTCGTCAGCCAGTTTGCTGCCATTAAATGTCACTACGGACGTGGCCATATCCGCACGCTGAACACACAGCGGCCACATCGCGTCATACAACGCCTGCTTTTCCGGGCGAAAATCACGTTTACGCCCTGCTGCATCGCGCAGCTGAACAAAATACGGGTGACGTGATATACGCTGACGCAGCGTCATTTTGCCTGTGGACTTGTCTTTTATGACAAGCCGGCTCATGGCATGCCCCATCTGCCCGGGGAGACGCTTATAGCCTTTTGGCGCAAACCACTCTGGATTAGAGCATTTGCAGGCGGTGGAGTGATCGCCGCGATGGCGATTATCGGGTCGTGAATATGTGGTGAGAAGTCCCTGCTTATCCATGTCCCCGGACGCTTATATTGCTCGGGAGGAGTACGCTCAGATTGAATTGTCTTTTTCCGGGCATAAAACTATACTCCCCGCACAGGGCAATAGTCCTGTGCAGTTGTATGGAAGCCCCGGTAATCTTGTCGCGTCGCCAAACAAGAAAGATTATCGGGGTTTTTCTTTTCTGATTTGGCCCTGCCGCCTCAGATTCCCTGCCATCTTACGGCGTGGCCAGCCATCAATTCTCAACTTTCCGTAATCTATCACCCACTCATGCTTTGAGCAATAACGTGAATGATTCACGTACCTCTTTTACGCACGAGTTCTTCACGAATGAGCCGCTCAAGGAGTTCAGACTGTGAAATACCCTCATCCTGACAAAGACCAACGAGAGCATCTTTTACCTCGTTCTCAAGGTAGACTCTGAGCACTTTATGCGTCTCACGCATTCTTGCCTGATAAGCTTGCGTGCGTTCTTTATCGGAAGCTGGATTTTTCCGATCGCGCGAGTTTTTCTTAGCGGTGGATGATGTTACTGAATCGCGGGCGCTCATGCTCGTACCCTGCTGCAAAATAAGACTTTCCGCAGAATAGCATAAGCCAAATCAGTAATATGCCTAATTTACGCTGACAGAAAAGCCACTGGCGAAAGGCTCATCTGTAACTATGAAAAGTGAGTAATGCGGATCAGTATGGAAGTTGGTAAGTGGTACCTTCATCCCAGCGGGACTGCCAGTGCTGCAGGTAGCGGCTGGCCAGTTCCGGCATGTTTTCAATGAGCAGCGCATTTTCGCTGTTACGCCGGGCAGCTGCTCGGGTGTAGTTATAGCTGCCGGTTTCCACCGTCCGCCCGTCTGCAACGATAAACTTGTCATGCATCGCGGCGTACCGGCCGTTCAGACGAACCGGAATATCACGCGCAGTAAGCAAATTTATCGCCGCCCGGCTGCTGCGGTTCTGATTCGCTTTCTCATCGAGCACTACGCGCACATCAACGCCGCGCATTCTGGCTCTTATCAGCGCCGCGGCGACTTCAGGGGAGGTGAAGCTGTACCCGGCGAGACGGATGTCAGACTTCGCGCGATCTATGATCCCGAGAACCAGCGCTCCAGCGCCGCCCTCAGGGGAAAATCCCGCGCTGACGCCGGACGCGGCATAAGCCTCCCCTGCTGGCACAAACGTTATCAGACCGCTCAGAAACAGCGGCAGAACAAAAATTCTCATGGATTTCTCCGGGGGTCGTGAGCGTGCCGGATTAATAATCCTGGACGCGAGGGACCGGTCAACCGCAGGGCGGCAGGCCGTTAATTCAGTCAGGTTTTACTGTCACCAGCACGTTTAAAAGGCTCAGATCCGAGTAGGTCTGCCTGACCAACTGCACGCCGGTAAAAAACACGGCGACGTTCAGAAGCGGCAGCAGGCTCAGGCTAACGTCATGCAGGGCCATACCCGCTAACGGCGGCAGGATCAGCGCGCTTACTCCAGTGGCCGCCATGACGGCCGTCAGGTTTCGCCCGCGCACGAATCGCCAGTTTTCCCGCTTCACCAGTTGTGGATGCAGTAGCAGCGTGACCGGCATCATGCCAGGGCGCGACTTCATCTCCCGCAGGCGCGACGCATCCACTTCTGGCAAGTTGTGTTCCGCTACAAACCCAGTGATGACGTCATCCACGGCCTGACGAATTCCCGTGGAACAGTCCCCGTTGCTGCCACGGCTCCACCGGCGCAGCAGCAGACCTGGCTCGCAAATTTCCGGCAGCCAGGCGAACAGCATCATCAGGACCACGATCGCCGTAGCGGCGCCAAGCATTACAGTCATAGCGTTCACTCCATCGTTTTCTGGGATTTCTGGCCAAACTCCGGCTCAGGCTCGCTGCGCTCATGGCGCATCACGTTGACTTCGTCGTTCATCATTGCGCGGTCGTCCCGCTCCGGCGACAGATCGTAGTCGCGGTAGTCGAATGCCTCCTCTTCCTGCAGTTCCGCCAGCGCCGCAGCCAGCGCGGCTTCGCGTTCGCTGTCTTTGTCCTCTAATGCCTCACGGGCTTCATCCTGCACAGCCGGCTCCGGCTCTTTCTCCTCCTGGTCCAGGGCAGCCTTAACTGCTTTCTCCAGCGCCTCGGCTTCTCGACGATCCAACTCTTCGCCCCCGGATGCCGCTGATGTTGCCGATGAAGCGGCGCGGCTGCTGTCCGGGCGTTCACTGTAGTCAGCAGAGAGCACAACCGGGCTTCCCGGGTTGTCCTTCATCAGCTGCAGCGCTGCCGCTAAATCTGTCGCTTCAAGCACCTTTCCGTGCTTTTCGCCGCGCTGCAGCACGATGCGGTGACCGTCCGCTGCCCCTTCATAGTGGGCGCCTGAAAAATCCACCTCCCCGCCTGAGGGCGATACCGGAACGTGGAGGTTTCCGCGCTGGCGGCCGTGCTCATTGATCACCGGCCAGAGCATCTCCGGGGTCTTACCGGCCATAAAGCGCGCGTCGGCCGTCAGGTCCCGGTCGACACGGTCCGCCAGGCGCGTGCCGGACACCGGCAGGCTTTTGTCCCACACTTGCATCTCACGGTCCGCGCGCACGTCCTCTGCGCGCATCAGCACGTCGTGCACCGTCTGGCGCCGCCCGCTTTTACTCTCCACCTTCGTTGCCCAGCCGGAGAGGTTGTCAAAATAGGTCTGCACGTGCTCCTTTGCCCTGGAAAGCTGTACATAGGTGCTGTCCAGCGCCGCCATCCGCCCTCTGGCACCCTCTTCGCCAAACAGGCCAATGAGGTACTTAACCGACGCGCCCTGCGAGCTGTAAGTGGTGACGGCATAGCCGTAGTCCATGTGGCGGTCGGCATAGTGCGCGGTGGGATTGAATGACAGCTGTCGGTCACCGGTGTTGAGCAGAATGGTTCCCTCCTCCGTAATGCCTGACACCACTGCCATGTCGCTGGCACGTACGTTGCGGTCACGATCCGTTGCCGTCAGGCGGATCCTCTCGCCCGGGCTGATGTCCCGCGTGATCTCCTTAAAGACCGCCACGTCTTCCTTGCGCAGCTCCGCGGGTCTGATCCAGCGGTCTGGCGTGCCATCAAGCCCGGCCATGCGCACCACGCCGCTCTCCTTATCCGTTTCTCCCACCCGGAAATACTGCTCGCCCCGGCGCATCACGTTATCCACCTGCGCTTCCCAGAACGCCTGGCGGCCCAGATCCGCGTTGCTGTTGTTCACGCGCACGAGCAGGGGCACCGTGACGCTGTCACCCAGCGCGCCTTGCGTCTGTAGCCGGTCATGCACCGCGCTGTTAATAGCCTCGCGGTCGGCGTTGAGCTCCGCCACTATCAGCGTATGGTCGCGCGCCTCCGGCGTCCGGCCTGCGTAGTCATCCGCAATCATCCCGATGAGAACTGGTTTTTCGGGTTCCCCGCCGACACCACCTGGCCCCCCGGCTTCCCGTGCCAGGCTGTTGCCATCGATGGTGCTGCTCTCCGGCACCCAGGCACTGTCCTGACGCGGCACGCCGAGGGGGCTCGTATCTGCCATGATGCGCACCGCCTCGCGTACGTTCCCGGCAATAACCGCCTCCACGGCGGGCTTAAGCGCGGGGATCTGACGCACGATTTCCTTCATCACCGCGACATCGGCCGCGCTGCGCTCCAGGGCTAGCGCAAACGGCGCGCCGGACTCCAGCGACTTCAGCTGGTCCCGGTCGCCGCTCAGCACCGCCCGGCCACCGCCTTCGGCGATCACGTTCATCAGGGAGGCCATCTGGGCATTGCCGTTCATGGAGGATTCGTCGATGACGAATACGGTGTTGCGAAAGTCACGCGCCTGGCCGGCGGCCTGCCACTGGCTGCTTTCACTGAGGAAGCTCGCGATGGTCTGTGCCGGGATACCCGCGCCGGACAGCTCGCTGACGGCGCGGTGCGTGGGCGCCAGCCCGCGAATGTCCGGGCCGTTTTCTGCGGCGGAGAGCGCGGCCGCTACGGTGCGGAACTGCGTGGTTTTCCCCACGCCGGCATAGCCCTGAATGGCGGTAAAGCGATCGCGGGTCGTCAGGATGAGGTTGCCCGCCTCGCGCTGCCCGCCCGTAAGCCCGGCAGCTTTCTCATCGTTCAGGCCGCCTTTCAACAGGGGTTCCACGCTGTTTTTGCCTTCCACAACGTGGCGCAGAATCGACACCTCGTTCTCAAAGTTCTCTCGCGAGATGTACCTGCCGGCAGCACCCTGTTCTGAGCTGAGCGCAAAAATCTCTCCGCGCTGCACCAGGCGCGACAGCTCTTCTCCCGCACGCGCGGGTGTGATGCTTCGGTCGACATTAATCACCCCGGCCAGCGCCCGGATGCCCGTGAACGTCACGTCGGTGCCGGTGGCGGTCTCAATGGCCAGCCGCATAGCGCGCTCCGCCTGCGACATCTTCCGTGAAGCCAGCTCGCGAAGCGCACCGGTAAGGTCACTGTCATCCGCGAGCGACTTGATGCCCTGCGTCACGCTGACCACCGGGCGGTTTTCCTCCAGGCGGCGGTTGATGGTGGTCTCGTCCAGTGGGGTGAAGGCAATGACATCCGAGCCGCTTCGGCGCAGCATGTTCACGGTCGCGTCGTTGACCTCTTTGCCCGCCAGTACCGCCACCACGCTGCCCCCGGTGCGACGGGTGGCGCCAAAAGACTCGGCGTAGGCGTGGTCAGCGTAGAGCGGCGCGTGTCGGTCGAGTTTCACCCGCTCGCCCTTTGCGTTCTCCATGGTGATGACGTCCTTAAACAGCCAGCGTCCCTCCTTAACGCCGGTAACGGTCAGGCGCTCTCCGCTGCCGGCACGGCTGCCGAGATCGGCCGTGGCGCGCAGCTGTTCACCCTCGCGCAACTCCAGCTTTTTCTCCCGAAACAGCCGGTAATGGCTGTCGATACTGCTGATGCTCACGCCCTGCGTCTGACCCTTGTCGTCTTTCAGGGTCAGCAGGTTGTGGCGCTCGCTGACGCCGGTAATGGTGAACACCGTTTTCTGGCCCTGCCCCTCGTGAAGCTCCAGCACCATACCCGCGCGGTAAACGCTGCGATCGTTGCGGCGGGTCGCGTCCAGCCATACCGGCACCCGGACTGTGACCTCGCCCAGCATCCGTCCGAGCAGCCCGTCATCGGTCAGGACCTCACGGGTGCGGGCCGTGAGCTGGTCGCGCGTGCGCGCATTCCCCGCCTGCAGCGACACCGGCCGCCCCTGCGCCCTTTCCTGGGAGTAGTAGCGCGCCGCCACGCTGAGCCGGTCTTCAACCGTATCCTTCTGTACCATCGTCACACGCACGTTTTCGGTCTTCGGTGAGGCGGTAAACTGCTTTACGCCCGCCGCGCCCAGCACTTCCGACGCAAAGCCCGCCGTGCGCCGCGCGTGGGTATCGGTCACCAGCGTCGTGCCATCGATCTGTGCCGCCTTCTTCAGCACATCGTGCAGGCCGGAAGTGTTAAAGCGTTCGGCCTCCGCCACCAGCACCAGCGGGCGCACCGGCAGCTCAGCGGTCTGCATCTCCTCCGCCGTCATAAGCCGTACGTCGGGCTTATCTCCAAAGGTCGCCACCTGGCGCTTTCGCGCGGCCCCGTCGGCGGCAACCACTATCAGCGGACGTTTGCTCTCGCTGGCCATCGCCATGATGCTGCGGTTGAGCTCGCTGATAAACTGCGTGCCGCCGCGCACGTCAATCATAGACACCGCGCGATCGGCGTCGGCCACCTGCGCCAGCACGCCCCGCTCGCCCTCCGGCACCGTCAGTCCGCCCTGCTTTTCCGCCATTCCACCGGCCAGCTGCGCCAGACGCGCCTCATCCCGGACGTGAGCGGCGGTGGTGAACAGCGTCTGGTTCTTGTCCACGGCAATCAGCTGACCACGTCCGATGGCGTTATCAATGGCGCTGCGCGCCTGCCCGTAGACGCCCGGGGCAACGGGAACGTGATTGAGCACGCTGGTCATCACGTCGTCGTAGGTTACGCGCACGCTTTTAGACGACAGGCGCTCGATGGCCTCACGCACCGCGCCCTCCAGCACCGGCGGCGTGGCTGCCTTTTTTTCCTGTCTGACGCTTTCAGCTTCACGCTGCTGGCGGCGCTCCTCCAGCTTCTCTCTGAACGTATCAACGTCAAAGCCGGTGTCCTTCAGCACCGACTGCCAGTGCTCACGCAGAATCTCCGGATCTTCAAAATGCTTGGCCTGCCTGGAATCCAGCGCGGCCATGCTTTTCTGCTTCGTCGTAGCGTCTTCCCCCACGAGATCGATGATGTCCTGACGGCGTGAAGAAAAGTGTTTTACCGGCACGCCGGTGATGTCCCACTCCCCGCGCGGACCGGTGTCTTCGGTCTGGTAGCCCGCCGGTTCGATGATGGAACGGAAATGCCCCCGATACAGCGCCCCGATGCTGACCTGCTCATTCCACACCACGTCCGTAAAACCCTGCTTGCCGGTGATATCGGTGGACAGCGTTTTCCAGCCGTTTTGCGAGAGCGTGGCGTTGGCCACAACCGCGTGCGTGTGCATCTGGGGCTCCAGATTGCGGCTGGTGTCGTGCATGAAGGTCGCAATCACCAGGTTGCCGGTTTTCTCCATTTCGGTGATGCCGTCGGTCATGGTGCGCGTGGTCGCGAGCTTTTCCACCTCATCCAGCGTGCGACGTACCGCCTCCTTGTGCGCGTCCACGAGGAAGCTGTCGCCGGTCACCAGCGCCAGCACCGAGGCGCTTTTGGGCGCTGAAAAGGTCAGGTCATAGCCGGGACGGTGTTTGTTCACGCCGCCTTCCATGCGGCGCATGTCGGTGCCGTCCGGCAGCTGTCCTTCTAGCACCGCCACAAAGGTATCGCGGTTGACCGGCCCTTCAAGGCCCAGATTTTCAGCACCCGTGCCGTACCACTCGGTGGACTGCTCGCCGAGGAAGTAATAGTTATCTTCGTTGGTATAGTAGGCACCGGCTTTACCGGCGCTTTTGATGGTTGAAACAGACAGCATGGGTCACCTCAGTTACGGTCCAGGCCAAAATCTGCGGATTTATGTTTCACCACGTCCATAACCTGAAGTGGCCTCTCGCTTTCGGATGGCGCGGCCGAAGCTGGCGCAGGGCTTTCCGGTGCGGCTGACGGTGTGGAATCAGGTACAGGGGGTGGGAGCGCGGTAACACGACCGCCAGCTTCTTCCTGAGCTGACTGAGCGTCTGTTTTCGCTGAAGCAGGCGTTGCGGTTTCAGCTGCAGGTGAGGTTGCTGATGGGGTCGCATCTGGCCTGCTCTCTGCTGCATCCGGGGCATCCCCGCTTCCCTGTGCCTCAGAGCCTGAAGCGGCCTCACCAAATAACCGCCCCACAATCTGGCCCGTCTTGTTGTCGCTGGTTTCGCCGGAGAGCGTTGCCTCAATGACCGGGTCAAACACGTCTTCAACGTCGCGCGGAATGCGGCCTTCTGCGATTGCGCGGTAAGGCTTCCAGGGCAGCTTCATGCGCACCACCGGCCATTCGCCCGGCAGGGTGATGTAACACTCCAGATCGTTCAGGCTCTGCACGTCGGAATAGCTGACCAGGAACTCGTTGATCTCATCCTTGGAGAACTGCACGCCGTCGCGGATGATGTCGATGCCGTAGCTGTACTGATCCTTGAACTTCTTATGCCGCTTCTCACCGATTTCCTTCTGCACCCAGTCCGCAATCGACCCGCTGGGCGCGCGGTAGAACACACGGGTGTTAAGCAGGTCCCAGATGGATTTGGCGGCGTTGGTACCGTAGGTTTCCTCCATTTGAGGGAAGTTCTGCAGGCCCGCGACGGTGCAGCCGCCGAACTTACGCCCCTCGGCGCAGAACTCAGGCAGGATGGGCAGCTTGTGCAGTGACGGCAGCTCGTCGAGGAAAATCCAGATGCGGCGGTTACGGTCGGCTTTCAGGCCGAGGATCCCAGACATGGTCATGTAGATCCACGCGCTCAGCAGCGGCTTAAGCGCGTTGTGGTTCTGGCCATCGCTGGAGATAAAAATCCACGGATTATCACCGCTCGCGTCTTCGGTATGGATCCAGTCGCGAATGTTAAACGGGCGGCGGCCGCTCTGGTCGAGCCCCTGTAGATAGCGCAGCGATCGCACGTAGGTGGTGAGAATGGTGCGAATAGTCATCGCGGTCTTTTCAATGCTGCCGTCTACGAGATTTGCCGCGTCTGTGCCCTCCAGAAACTGGCGCAGGTCCGCCAGGCTGATGGACATCAGCTTTTTCAGCAGCTCCCCTATGCTGCGCTCTTTTTCACGTGCCATACGCCGGGCGGTGGCCACAAACAGAGAGCGGGCGGAGAGCACCCAGAACGGGTCGCTGCTGCCGCTGCTGTCGGGAAGCAGCGAGGTCGCAAAGTTCTCGAAATCTCCGATGGTCTGGCACTCTTCCCACAGGTCCCACGGCGCACACCGGGCGTCAAACGGGTTGAGGATGAGGTCTTTGTCCTGACGGAAGAACGTCGGGATAAAGTTGTTACCTTTGTCATAAATAATGACGCGGTCGCCGCGCGCCCGCAGCTGCGTCAGCAGATCGTTCAGCGCGGTGCTCTTGCCCGACCCCACTGTGCCGTGGAAGCCAAAATTCTGCATCTCAGAGTCTTTCAGGATGTGCAGCCCACAGATGCTGAGCGGCGACATCACACCAGCGCTCTTAAGCAGCCGGTTAACGACCTTATAGCTGGTTGCCAGCACGCGGCCGCCGGTGAGTTCGCTCTCGCGCTGCTTAGCCCCTTTGCTGCCCAGAAACCAGGTGATGACCATGATGGCGGCGACAAAGCTGAACGCTGAGATGCCCCAGCCGTAAAAAGCGGTGTCCTTGACGTGCTGCCCCATCAGCACAAAGTACGGGTCGTTCATCACCTGCAGCGCGGTGTGCTTGAACGCCACCACCTCGCCATTTGGCCGCTCAAAGTGGAAGGTCCAGCCCGCCTGTGAGTGTTTGCCGGTGAGCTTTGCCAGCGGCATGATGAACCAGTGGATTAGCCAGTAGGCGCTGCCGTGAACGAACTCCTGCAGCGTGAGGCGCAGCAGCATCCAGCTGAAAAAAACCAGAGCGGAAAACAGCACGACCCAGTAGGAGGCGATGTTCATGATCTGCACAAACATGCCGATCATGTATTTCATCACCTGACCGCCCTGGGTAAAGTCGCGGGCGTTGAGGCTCATTGAAAGTCCTTAATGTGGAGCAGAGACGAGCACGCAGGGCTGCGGACAGGCGAAAGCCAGGCAGTTATCTGCGCAGGGTTTAATTACGGTGCGAACATGCCCGGGTGGGCTGATGTGATGTTCCGCCTCCTCCTCTTGACGCAGGGTGCGTCAGGAATTGCGGCGGGCGGCCTCAGCTGACTGAAACCTGAAACAGCGGCTGGTTAATCTGATTGCGGACAAATTGTCTGTCGGCGTCACTCAGCGACTGGTAATGCGCTGAGTGGTGCTGAATGCTGTTCATCAGGTCGGTGGTATTGGTGAAGAACACCGGACAGGCCGGCCTGACATCCTGCAGCACGGGCTCAATGATGTGGGTAAACGCATCAGCCAGCCCCTCCTCTTTCAGGTCATTTTCGACCATTTCTGCATACTCGCTGAGCGGACAGACAGTCACCCCGGGAGAGTCATACAGCACCCGCAGCGTCCCGGCATAGTCCCGAACCTTGCAGTCAAAAGCGTCTACCAGACCCGGCAACCTGCTGTTGCTACGTATGGGTGAAAGCAGACGTTCAGGCTCAACCGTGGCCGCGGTGTAGAATTCGTTCTGCTGCCGGATAATCCCGGCCGGATCGGCACGACGCCAGATGGATAGTTCGCGAACGGACGGATGATCTCCGGCATTCACACTCAGACGCGGCTGACAGGATGCCGGGATCCAGTTTCTGGCCACCGCCGGTGTTTTATCCCTGAAAGGCGTATTAAATACGCCGCTCCACAGGTGAATGGCGTCCGTAGCCGCATCGTCGTCGCCAACAACATGCATATGGACCCGATGCGTTGAGACATTTCCCTGCACCGCCCAGCGGGTAATGACCGTCAGATCCGCCACGGGTTGATCGGTATTTAGCAGGATGCCGTGAATAGCTTTACGTCCTTTTTTACGACAGACGTAGTGCAGCCGTTTATTAGGCGAAGGAAAACGGATTGTAATATCGCTATCATTCTGCAGATGCAGACCCAGCTCAGGGATTTCAACGTCGATTAGGTCTATAGAGATATTGGAATAGTTCAGAAAGAAAGATGGTGTTAAATGTATTAGCACATTCACCTCCATAATGGTTATTAAAAACAAAATCAACCAGCGCACATTTTAGTGAAAATAGGAAAGTTAACCCAAAGGGGAATGGAGTTCAGAAAGAAATAATTGAATTAACTTATAAGACTTTACCGATTGTCTTGAAAATCATTGGTAGCACTACCCCATGAATTGCCCTGAGAGTCAAATGTGCTGTCAATCATTGGTAAACCGGTAGCAGGATTAACTGAGCCTGCGGCTTGACCTGGAGAATGAAAATCTGTGTTTGATGTGTGAAAATCATCAAATGGAAACACCGTCGAGTCAATGCCTCTAGGATTTCCGAGCACATCTATGGCAGTGTTAGCCATTGGTAATCCATTAGCTGGATTTACTTCATACGATTCATCTTTACCGTTGCTCATCGAGGTGTTTGGCGGCGCGATTTTAGTATGATGACTTGTCATTATAAAATCCCTTGCTACTGCCAACACTTTTATCTCTTTGCGGAATTTTATCCATGACATCACCATTAAGAATATAAACCCAGCGGGAGGGATAATATAAGACCCTAAAAATGGGACGCTAAATTTAGAGCAAGCGAATGAAATCAATAAAACTGACAATAGAACTTTTGACACAAACGACATCCATTTCGATATGGACCTTTTAGATACAACCCCCCGTATCAACGATGAAGATATCTTGTATACAGATATATAGGTAAGAACAGGAACTATCATTATTGTCAGCACGATGAAAGTCAGTAAACTGACAAGGCTGTGACCTCCAGAACTTTCAACTGAAACAAGCTGCAAAGCTACAACCCCTACCCAACAAAATATTAAAAGCTTTGGGATTCTCTTCATTCCGCGGAATAATGGAGGAAAAGACGGAACATCTTCATCGAAACGCATTTTAACCAATGCATACTTCTGCAAAATATTCATTTAAATCTCCCAAAGTATCTTAATCATGATCCGTCTTTGAAAACTTTCTATAATCCCCAGGTAGTAAGGTGCCTTGATTCTTCTCAGCGCCGGCCTTATTGATTAAGTATTCGTTTGACTTCTCCGTGTACTCTCCCATTCGGGAAGAAATTCCATCATCAGTATCACTCTTGCCTTGAGCAATTTGAGCCTGTGCATTCAGTGCTCTATCTTTTACAACTCTTTGTTGAGAATCAACCTCATTGTCAACTTTAGCGCGAATACCATTATTAGACGCTCCCGCATCAATCTTATTGTTTGCATCTTTATAAGCCCCTCCAAACTGAGCGCCTGCAGTATTCACCGGTGCACTCATACCCTCACCCGTGCTCCCTGAGTTTTGTGCATAGTTGCCATCAACACGGCCCTGCAGCTTTTCAGCAAAAAATTCCTGAACCAGACCGTCACGCTGTTTCTGAACGCTTTCATCTGATGTGTTAGTGAGAATGGTTTCGGCATTACTTGGCGAGCGCTGCATTGCCCACTGTACAAACTGCTGCGTGTAGTTATCACGCGCGCCTGCGCTAAGCGTTTCAGTCTCAGAGGCCATCTTCTGCATTTCGTGCGTGTGCGCCTGACTGGCTGTGTACTGGGCATATCTGCTGTCAGAGGTAGTGATGCCGGAGGAAATCTGCCTCATCAGACCTGACGCATTGTTATCTACATGCTGACCGTTATAAGTTGTGCTGTAGTTACGCAGCACATCCATTCCCTGGCTGAAGTCCTGAGATTCCCGAGCTGATATCGTTTGAGAATTATCATTTCCACTTTGTCCACCTTCGCTCGTCTGAGATGTTGATCCGGTGCGTGCGGTAATATCAGCACCTGTATGTACATCTCCCTTGATTGATGCTCCCGTCAGCCATTGCCCCGGCTTACCCCATAACGCCTTGCTTGAGTCCATCCCTGCTTGAGCCCTAATCCCAACATTTGCGGACTCATTTCGGGCTTTATCTTCCAACTCTGAATATGCCTCATTAAGGCCGATATGATTGCGGGTCGCGTAATCCTGCGCCACGCTCTGCATTTTGTTCACGCGCTCCGCATCGGTTACGGTCATGCCGGTCTGAGAGGACAGCGTGGTCGAATCACTGTTGCCGAACTGTTCATGGAACTGCTTAAGCTGCGAGCCGGTTTCCTGCACCGAATGGTTGTAGCCCTGCGCCGCCATCTCAGTCTGTGCCATGCTGTCGCGCACCGAGCGCTGCGCCGCGCTCGCGAGGTTACGGTCAAGATGCAAATCGACCGGCAGGCGGCTGGTCGCACCGGATGAGTCGTAAACCGTCTGACCATCCTGCGTCATCGTGCGCGTGGCGCCGTTGCCCAGCTGCATGGTCGTCATCCCCTCGCGATAGGCGCGGTTCAGATCCGTTTTGTGCCCGTTGATATTGTCGAGCTGCACGTTACCCACGCTAAGGTTTCCTGACGCCACCGCCGCCGAATCGGACGCTGAGGCGCTGCTGAGCGCACTGCCGAGGCTGGAGCTGAGGCTCGCAAAGCCCTGACCCAGTCCGGTAAACAGGCGGAACGCCAGGAATGGGATGGAGAGCATCAGCCAGCCCGCTATACCTGCCGTGGTGGTGCTGGTCTCCATCAGACGATTCATGTTGGAAAGCGTCGGCCCCGTGGCGTGAAAGCTGTTCTGCGTAGTGTAGTTCACCGCAAAATTGAAGATGGCGAACATCACCGGCCAGAGCATCAGGCTGCCCATAAAGTTCAGGTAGCTTTTGATAACGGACCAGGCGATTTCCCGCACGTACAGCGCGAGCACCATCACCGGAAAAATACAGATGCAGAACAGCAGCAGTACCGTGTGCAGTTGCGGCAGCACTTCCGTTGCGATGGTGTAGCTCACCGCGTGGGACAGGCGAAGCTTCATCAGCGACTGTTCGGACGCGATGTCCACCATTGAGGCGGTGTCGTTCATGCCCTTCACGTAGCTGTTCAGGCCGCGACGCAGACCCGCCACGGCGATGTTCTGCATCATGATGCTCTGCGCCGATTTGCTGCTGCCAAGGAAGTAGTCGTAAGAACCTGCCAGCTGCTCGGCATAAACCATCTGCGGGGCGTTGTTGCCCGGCAGCATGCGGACCGCGTGGGCCATAAACGTCGTGCCGGTGGTGTTACTCTCCGCCGTAAGCAGCGTTTTCAGACGCGGCGCCGCGTCGCGGCACACCATGAACGTGGTACCGGTGGCGTCCCGCCAGTAAACCGCGCGCAGCGGGCTCGGATTGCTGAATATCTGCGCCTGCACGTCTTCCGACTCCATCACGTCCTGCATGCTGTACTTGTTGTTCAGCATGATGTCCGGCACCACGCAGTTTTTCGCGTACTCCCCCATGTTGTAGGTCAGCACCGGGTTGCGGCTGTCAATGGTAAAGCTGTCCTGCATCAGCTTGCTTGCGAACAGCATCCCGGTTTTGGTGTAGGACCGCTCGTCCGGGAAGTGAAAGATGTCTTCATAGGTGGTCGTGAGCGTGTAGCCTACGCCTGTCGCCAGGTATAACGGCATGGCGAGCCCCACCGGCACGTTGTCCACCCGCCCGATGGTGTCCGGCGCGGTCAGGTCGTTAACCACCACCGTCACCCTGGGCGTCAGCAGCAGCGCCGTGACCAGCGTGAACGTCAGCCCCCAGCCGAACATCGCGGTGAGGTTGTGCGTGCGCAGGTAGGTCATCACGCAGAAGGCGATGCCCAGCATCTCCGCCACCCAGATCGTACTTTTCCAGCCGCCGTTTTCCATGACCGTGGCCACCGCGTTGAGGCCCATGGTTATCATGCCGCCGGAGCTGACCACCCAGATATCAAGCGCCATACGTTAACCCCCAAACTGGTAGTTCGACAGCACGCTGTCGGAGACGGATGAAGAGAGCTGCTGGCGCGTTTCTGACAGGCTGCGGTCGTACTCGGCAAGCCCGTTCTGCTGCACCTGAATGCGCTGCACGCGCGCGCTCAGCTCATTGCGCACCTGACGCAGGTTCTCTCGGAAGTGTTTGTTCTCTTCTTCGGTGTCGAGCGTGCCGGCTGCGCCGCTCGCGGCCACATCGATCAGCCCGTTGATGTAGGACATCACCATGTCGGCCGCGATGTACTCCGCGAGGCTGCTGACCACGCTCTGATCCATGCCCACCGATGCGGAGTCGATGGTGTAGCGCAGGATGCGCACGCGGGTGCTGTTGATGAGCGCCTTCTCGTTCTCCGTCATTGCCGTGTCGCTGCGGGCCTTGTCAAAGATGTCGTTGAGCATGTCGCGCACCCTGCCGGTCATCCCTTCGTCTTCGCTGAGCGTCAGGTCCGCAATGGTTGGTGAAAGGCAGGTGGTGTTGTCGTTACAGCGGTAAATCTTCTCGGTACCGCCATTCAGCAGCGTGTTGAACATCGACTCGCTGCCGCCGCGCGGCTGCAGAAACGTCGGGTTGCCGTTGGCGTCATAAATCACCGTGCCCACCATCGACATGATGAACTCCTTCAGCGCCCGATCGTTGCTGAAGAACTGGTTGAGCTTCGTGAAGGTGTCCCACGTCAGGTTGCGGTTGCGCGGGATGCGTTTTTTCTCGTCGTCGGTCGCCTTGTTAAACACGCTGTTGGTTTCGCCACCGACGCCGCATCCCTGACGAGACGCCGCCCAGTCTGAGAACACGTCGTGCTTGGTGCCGAGGTCCTGACAAATCTGCGAGCTGGCGGCCTGCGTTTTGGGCCACAGGCCGCCGACGATGGACTGCGCCGCTTGGCAGGTCGAGATGTTCATATTGTTGGTGTCGGCGGCGAGCTTCTGCAGATAGTCCTTCACCGCCTTACACTGCGGGCAGATGGTTTCCAGCCCGAGGTCGAAGGCGTAGCCCGCCGCGTTACTGAGTATCTGCTTGCCCATGATTTTGATGCTGTCGCTGTTAATGAAGCTGAAGGAGCCGAGGTAGGCGTCAATGCCGCCGCAGCCCGACTTGATATCGGGCAACGTCACCGATATCAGCTGGATGTTGCGCACCGGCGCACGGATAAACAGGTTTCCCCCGGTCAGATAGCCCGCCGACTGCCCTTTCCAGGCGGCCCCCTGCGTAAAGTTGCCCCCGCCGCCGCCCATGTCGTTAAAAAACTTGTTGATGTCGTTCTGAACGTCAGCATTTATGGCAGTGGAGAACAGCAGGCCGGCTACAAGGCCCGCACTTAGCAAGAACTTACTCATCACAGCACCCCCAGATGCACGGCCAGCGCAAACGACTCATCCAGGCGCTGCTTCAGCGCCTCCTCGCTCATTTCCCCCTGCGACAGCGGAATGGTCACCAGCGACTGCGTGTTGATGATGAAGTCGGTGGGCGTTGCCTGCGGCAGCTCCGCAAAGAAGTCCTTCAGGATGCCGTCATTGACCGGCATCACCTTCGGGAAGACCGCATCGCCCTTGCCATCAAAGCTGTAAACGAAAATACCGATGCCGGTCTGTTCAGAGACCGACTTCAGGGTCGGGTTGAAGCGGTGGCAGTACGGGCAGTCGGAGCGGACGAAGTGCACGATTTGCCAGTGCCCCACGTCCAGGCGGCGGCCGTCGCTCAGGTGGTACCACACCGGTCTGGCGGATGCGGGCTGCTCTGATGGCACGGGCGGATCTTTTTGTGGCTGGACTTCCGCTGGCGCATCTGCGCCCCCTTTCGCCTGCTCCAGGCGGGCAATGTCGTCAATCGTGCTGGCACTGGCCATAACCGGCGCGAGCATCAGCAGCGCGGCAAAGAGTTTCGCAATCATGTTTAATCCTCGGGCTGGAAGTCGGTAACGATGTTGAGCATGCGGCGAGCCAGGTCATCCTGGGTGATGAAGCCGTACGCCAGCGGCTGGTACTGCTTCGTGCGCGGTTCCACCAGGTAAATGGCAGGGAAGTGTTCGATTTTCATTTTCTCGGCCTGACCGGCGTTTTGCCGGGTGTCCGGCAGGTCCGGGCTCGCGCGCCCGTCCACGGTCACGGGGATGACGGTCAGGCCGTACTGCTCGCTGAACTCCTTCACCACGCCGCCGAGACGGTTGTCCAGCGGCTCGTTGCCGCGATAGAAGAAGAACACCCCGTAGCGCTGATTGACGTAGCGAATAGCCGCCTGCTGCTTCTGACGCTGCTCCGTGTACTGGATGTTAGCGGTGCCGTTGTAAAACGGGTGCTTCAGGCTGTAGTCGAGCTCCGGGTTATCCAGCAGCACCTTCTCCCAGCGCGAGGCGAAGAGGCTCGCCTGGTTCACCATCCAGTCCTGAACGACCTTGTAGCGCCGGATGTTCTCTGAAGAGGGGTGCAGCATCGCTTCGTTCATCAGGTTGTCGCGGTAGGCCTGCAGCCGCTTCATCTTTTGAGTGGGCGATTCCTGTGGTGGCGCGGCAGGCTGCGCAGGCTGTTCCTCTTCTTCTTTTTTGACCGGCTCGTTGTACCAGTACCAGCCCACGGCCGGATCGTAGTGGTAGCCGTCCGGCTGTTTATCCTCGGCGGCATAAAGCGGCAGCGCCGCCAGCAGCAGCGACAGGCAGAGGTGTTTTTTCACGGCTGGTCTCCTGACTTCAGGCTGTTCTGGATGTCTGACTGAATGCGTTCCGTGAGCGCCCCTTCATCGGGCAGCTTCACGTTGCTGTTGAGGTCGTTGTAGAAGTCGCTGAAGTCGATGCGGTCAAACTTAATGCCCTGCAGCTCGGCGATTTTGATGCCCCGGCAGTCCGGGCTGCTGGCGTCACCAAAGCTGATGCCAAGCTGGTCGCGACGACCCTGCTCCTGCACGATGCGGGCAAGCTTGCTGTCAAACACGCAGTAGCCCTCTTTCTTCTGCAGACAGACGCCGAGCACCTTGCGCGAGCAGTAAGAGCCGACCTTCACGACGAGCTTCTTCTCTTTGCCGGTGCCAATTTCCTTTTCCTCGGTGTTGCACTGCGCGAGTCCCGCGTCCTGACCCCAGCCGCCGCTTTTGCAGCAGTTGCTGAAGCCCGCCGCGCTCTGGCGGCAGGACATGCCCTTGCCCGTAAAAGCGGTGACCTGATTCGGATCGATGCCTTCCACGTTCTCGCCGTAGGCGGCGAGCGCGGCCAGCTGCGACACGGCCTGCTCGAAGTTCTGGTTTTCACCCGTCTGCATGGCCGAACAGCTGCCGTCAGAGCAGTAGAACTCGGAGCCGCAGAGGTAGCCGGTGCTCTTCACGGTGTGTGCACACTGGTAAGTCAGCTTATTGAAGACGCAGAAGTTACCGATTTTCTGCGTGCAGGTGCGGGTGCCTTCGCTGCAGTTGGGATCGTCGATGTACGCCTGGCAGGTATTGGTGTCGTCTTCATACAGGTTCCACTGCGTGGTGTAGCCCCAGCAGTCGCTGTACAGGCTGTAGGCCTGACCGCCGACCGTCACCGAGCGGGTTTCACCGGGCTCGCTGCACGTCTCACTCATCTTCACGGCGTCGCCCATGTCCGCCGGGCAGCTGCTGGTCCACTGCAGGTCGGCCTTCACCGTGTCGCGCACGCCCTGCATTGGAAACGTCATGCGGAAAACGTATTTCCCGCTCGCGATGTTTCTGAGAATGCCGTCACGAGTTGACTCATAATAGCCGTCAGTGTCGTAGTGCAGTTGCAGGGTAATCACCTGTCCTTTGGTGACCTGCTGCGCAGAGATATTCATCGCACCGCTATTGTTAATTTTCAGCTTAAACTGCTGACCGAAAGCCCGGATCGAGTAGCCCAGACGATCGCCGTGCCAGTCTGAAGCCGCCGGATAAAGCAGCTCCCAGGTGCCGCTGCTGATGGTGCCGTCTTCAGGTACCACGAAGTCAAACAGCATCCAGTAACCGTCTGCTTTTTGCCCGGCTACGTTGCGGGCATCCAGCACCAGCTGCGTGCTGTAGGCCTCGCGCGAACCGGTGGTCACAATGGTCGCCTTGCGGGTGCAGGACTGCATCAGGTTGTTGGCCAGCTCGCAGGCGTGCGTGGTGTAGGTGGTTTTGTTCAGCTCCTGCGCCACGCACTGGCTGCCGTTGACGCCGGTAATGGCGTTCGCGTTTTCACGTATCTCGTCGCTGTACTTCATCATGTCCGAGTCGTAGCTGAGCTTGTCCGCCAGGTTGTTCACGTACGATTCGCGCGCGGTCTGCCCGAGATCGGACTCCGTGAGTTCCTTCTGCCCCTGAATGTCGATATCGCTCGACGTCTGCGTCGGGTCGCTGTAAAGGTCGCGCTGCGGCGCGTCTGAGCTGTAGTTGTCGAAATAACTCTCCGGATCGGCGCTGGTCGTGCCGTTTGCGGATTTACCGGCGCTGATGCCTTCCTGGTTCGACGCATCCATGGATGCCGCCTGAATGCTTGCGGACAGGCAGGCCAGCAGCAGTCCCTGAAGCCAGGCGCGTGTGGGTGTATTCATCTGGGTTTTCCGTAAGCGTGAAAGGTTGCCCGCCGCAGCGGGCAGAGCGTCAGGGGTTGTCCCGGCAGTCGCCGCGCTGACCGATCATGTCCAGCGCCTGACTCAGCGCGACGTTGCCGTAAACGATGTCAAAGTGGTCGCCGCACTTCTTCACCAGCGCCGGAACCTGCTTCACGCCGTATCGCGCAAAGCGCACCGGGTCTATCTGTATTCCGCGCACCTTGTAGGTGGTGATGAGGTTTAGCATGTACTTCGCCGTCTGATCCATGTTGTCGTTGATAAGCCCCCGGAAGTAGACGGGGATGTTTTTCGCCTCCGCCGCCTTCATCAGGATGGCCAGCTCCTTATCCGGCAGGGAAGACGACAGGAAGTACGCCGTCTCGTTTTCCGTGCTGGTCACCTGTGTGCCGTCGTCAGCCAGCACCGGCAGGCTGCCGGCCAGGCAGGCGCTGAGAAACAGCGCCGCGTTCAGTCGTTTCATGTGTGCCTCGCTTACATCACGCAGTTGCGCTTTTTCCAGATGAGGTAGCCGTAGTTCTTTTTGCTGGTTGGCATCTCCTTGCCCGTCTGCCACAGCATCACGTTGCGCCCCAGCGGGTGGCAGGACGCTACGTCGGGGATGGTGTTCACCATCTGATAGCGGTAGCGGCTTTTCGGCAGGATCACCGACGGATACTCGTAGCAGACGGCTACGTCGTAGGGCACGGTGTCGAGGATGAGCCCCTCCCGGTGCAGCTTGAAGTCCATGCGCTCGGAGAGCAGCACCGAGCTGTTCAGCCCGCTCGACTCGTTGACGATGTTGCCCGTGAACGGGTACATCGAGCCGTGGGAGCCGGCGCACCAGAACAGCGCGTCAATCGGGCGGCTGACGCCCGAGGCCACCGCGTCGGCCGCACAGGCCATCTGCGCAATCGGGTTGGCAAACAGCATCACCTCGGGGTTCAGGAACAGCGCCAGGTTGTCGTTCTGCCAGGTCGGGTCCAGCTCCGACAGGTAGCCGATGTCGTACTCGCCACCCTGCAGGCACATCTCAGAGGTGATAATGCTGAGCCACGAAATCAGCGGATACTTGTACCAGTGGACATGGTAGAAAGTGCCGGGGTGCTCGTTCGCCGTTTTGGTGCCGACGCCCGTGCCGGTGTTCGGGATGTTGATGTTGAAGCCGCCCATGTTCACCATGCACCCCGGCGAGCGGGTTACGTCGGTCATCGCAAACGGCTCCCAGTACCCCACCGCGACGCCGGTACGCTCGAAAATCGGCGGCGGTACCGGGCAAATCTGAATGGGCGAGGCCGGGTTGTCGGTGTCGGGAAGCGTACCGGCAGAGACCTGCACACTGCCCACGCTCATCGGGAAAATGCACTCCCAGCAGACGTCGGTGATGGGATTCACCCAGCGCCCCTCACAGGTCAGGGACGTGTTGCCGTTGCTGCCCTCCGAGTCAGCGGCCCAGGCGGGCTGACAGATCCACACCGCCAGCGCCAGTAAAGCCGTGCGCCAGACCATGTCAGCCCCCTTTCTTCAGGCCGCCGCGCGCTTTTGCCACCGCGGCCTGCAGCGTCTCCAGGCTGGTTGCGCCCGGGATTACGCTGACGTTGTCAGCGGTCGCGCCCTTCACCGGCATAACGAAAAAGGCGGGCGTACCCTGAATGCCCAGGCGCTTCGCCAGCGCGTTGTTGGCTTCCAGCACCGCCCCCATCGCTTCCACTTCGGCTTTCGGCGTAGACGTCACGCCCGCTTTCACCGCCGCCTCGCGAATGTCCGCGTCCAGCAACTTGCCCTCGTTGTGGCCGGTAGCGTACAGCGCAGCGTGATAACGGTGATACACCTCTGCACCGCCCGTTTTGTACAGGGACAGTCCGACTTTCGCCGCCTGAATGGATGCAGGCCAGCGGCTCCCGAAGATCGGCCACTCCTTATAGATGAAGCGCACGTCCGGGTTGTGGCTGATGAACTGCTCCACGGTCGGGGCGACCTTCGCGCAGTAGATGCACTGATAGTCGAAGAACTGAATGACCGCGATGTCGCCTTCCGGATGCAGCACCGGCGAAGTCGGATCGTTCAGCAGCGCGGCCTGATCCTGCAGGGCTGCCGTCACGGCGGACCCCATCTGCTTGCTCTGCGCCTGCGCCTGCAGTTTCTGGCTCATCTCGATCAGGATTTCCGGGTGCGCGCGAAGATAGTCTGCCGCCACTTCCCCTATCTGCGCTTTTTGCGCGGCGCTGAACGGCGCTTCAGTAGCGAAGGCGTGACCTGTCAGGCTCAGCGTCAGGAGGGTGGCGAGGAAGTGCTTTTTCATATCTGGCTCCGTTAGCGGTCGGGAAGACCGAATTCAGTAATAAGGAATCGTTTTTGGCCGGGCGCCTGCTTCACCTCTGCAGGCACCTGCGTAATGCCGAACTTTTTCGTGATGCTGCCGGTCTGGTCGAAGTAGACCCGGCTGCCAAGCGCGGCGGCTCCGTCGCGCACGTTGCCGTTGACCAGGATGACGCGGGAGGACGTGGTGTGCGGCACCTGCTGCTTCATCCAGGCTATCTGGCGGTCGTCGTCGGCGTCGATGAAGTAGAGGGTCTCGTCGAACACCGGAATGACGTCGAACGGATTGACCTTTTCTCCCTTGTGCGCAAACACCACGCCGTTCTGGTCGGCGATATCGCGCTGCACGGTGAATGACGGGTCAAACAGGCGGCTGCGGGTCTCGCGCGCGGTGGTGATGCCCTCCACCGGTGGCGGGCGCATCGCCTGGTCTTCCGCCTTTTTCTGCATCTCCTGCTCAATCTGCGCCTGCGATTTTCCGGCGAAGTGCTGTTCCAGGTTCTTCTTCAGCACGCTTATCAGGTCGTGTTCGCGGATGTCCCAGGTATCGCCAAAGGTGCCAATCTCCGAGGCCACTGCCTGCAGGCTCAGGGCGGCGAACAGCGCACCGGCGACAACGCGCGCCAGCGGGGTAACGTGTTTCATCGGGAAGCTCCCGGTTTAGGGTGATCGGGTGGGGTTATTTCGCTGAGTCGGCCTTCATCAGCTCGGCGAGCCGGGCCTGTATCTCCGGCGTCGCGTCAGGCAGGCCGTTCACTACGGCAGGGCTCACCAGAATGGCCGCGCCGTGCGAGGCCGCGTATTCGGCCGTGGCAGTGGTGACGCTCTGGTCAAAGCGCGTCAGCAGTGCGCGGCGCTGTTCGTCAGTCAGGTCCAGCTTCGCGCTCTGGCGGATCAGCGCGTTGGTAGTGCCCTTCATGTCGAAGGTGACCAGGGCCGGCGGCTGCAGCCAGAGGTACCACGCGGCGGCGCAGACGCCGAGGCTCAGCACAACTGACATGCAGCAGCCCGCCACAAGGTGTCTGATATTCACAGTTGCATCTCCCGGAGCACGTGGATGATGTCGCGCTTGTGCGCGTCGTTGTCGGCCATCTCAAACAGGATGTCCTTGATGTCGGCCCCCTCGCGCAAGCGCTTTTCGCGGTAGGTAAAGTCCTCGCCCTTGGAAGAGAACAGACCGTCGCTCAGCGGATCGAGAATGAGGCGGTGGAAGCTGGAGAACTCCCCGACGCTCAGCAGGAACGAGCTGTAGCGCGCCTTTTTCGCCGGCGGGAACTTGCGGATCATTTCCCACTCAAGCTCGTTAAACGCGTGCGGCTCCTCCTTCTGGAAGGTGGTGAACGACTTGGCGTCCTGCATACAAGTGAACTTGAACGAGCTGTTGTCGTAGGCCGCGAGCGCCGCCGTGGACAGGTTTTTATCGCGTATCGCCTGCGTCACCGTGCCGTAAGAGCCGTTGTGGCGGCGGGCGGTACGGTAGCCCTCTTCAATGAAATCCTTGATCTTGGTGCTGGAGCCGCCGAGCAGCTTCCACCCCTCGTCGATGATGTTCATCTTCCGCATGCTGCGGGGCGTGGTGTACATCATGTTCTCGTTCCAGATCATGATGCTGAAGAGCACCGCCGACAGCAGGTCCTGCTGCTTGCGCAGGTCGCCCAGTTCGGTGACCACGAACTGCAGGTCAGGCCTGAGCGTGGGCTCGGACGAGTTAAAGAACCTGCCGTAAATACCGCCGGTGCTGTACTTGCTGAGCAGCGTGGTGATTTCATCAATGCGTCCGCCAATCTGCGAGGAGTACTCGCGGCTGACGGCGGCCTGCCTTTTCTTCAGATAGGCAATGACGTGATCGATGCGCATGTCCTGCTGATACTGCGGCCAGGATTCGGTGATCGCCTCCAGGATCATGGATTCGTGCACTTCGTCCAGCAGGCCGTTAGGGCTCGCCAGAATGCACAGTTGATCGCGGATGCGTTCGGCGGCGAGCGTGATGTCGGTGACGTTGGCAAACGGGTTGAAGCGAAGCGAGTCGCCGTTGATGTAGGTGCCCCCCAGGCTGCTGCAGGCCGCCTTGTAGGAGTCGCCAATATCCTGTACCGCCACCGTCCCGCCCTTGTCGAGCACCGAGCGGGCGATGGAGTTGGCCAGCACCGACTTGCCCGCGCCCGAGGTGCCCGACATAAACCAGTTAAAGTTGGTGTTGGGCAGGCTTTCGTCAAACACGTCGATAAACGCCACCTGGTTGCGGTAGCTCGGAATGAGAATGCCCGAGGCGCACAGCTTGTTATCGCCAATCACCGGCATCAGGTTTACCGCGTGAAAGGACTCCGAGCGCTGAATGCCGCCGGTCTTGCGACAGTCGTCGCGAAGCTTTTTGTTCACCATCGCAAAGGGCAGCGTGGCCATCAGGTTGCGCAGCTGCATAAAGTCGGCGCGCACGAAGCGCAGGCCCTGTGCCGCGAAGGCGTTTCTCGCCTTTTCGGTGTAGCGGGACGTCAGGTCGTCGTCGTCGGGGCAGAACAGCGTGATGCCGAAGAAGTAGCTGGTCAGCGACGTCTGATTCGAGAGCAGCCGCGCGCGGGCATCCTTCCACTCGGCGTGCTGACGCGTGGTGGACGGAATGTACTTGGCATAGCTGGTGTTCACGCGCGAGTCCAGCGAGAGAAAGCGGCTGTTGGCCTCTCCCTGACTTTTCATCTGCTCCTCGGTGGTCAGCACCATCGTGCAGATAAACGGGCAGGGTATGCCGTTAGTCGGCGACATCAGGTCCTGAATAATGTTGCCGTTCTGCCAGAGATAGTGTTCCTGCGGGTTGCGGTCGAGGTTCAGGTTTACCATGCGCGCCGCAAACGGCTTGTTCTTCGCGTCGCTGCCCTCGATGCGAATATGTGAGGGTTTTACCCGCCAGGACGTAGTGCGATCTACAAACTGCGTGCCGAGATCGGCCGCCGGATCGTATTCGCTGTCGTAGCGCTCAAGCCGCGCAGGGTCATGGTTGAAGAACTCGCGCAGCACGCTGCTGAACTCCGTTACACCGATGGCGGACGACCACAGGTCGGCGGCGTTGAGGGCGTTGAGCAAATTTCGGCGCACGTCGCGCACGCGGATCATGTCGGTTTCGCTGAGGTTTCTGACCGGTGTTGCCCAGATGAAGAACAGGCGGTAGTCGCGCAGGGTCAGCGGATGATCGAGGCCGTTGTTGTAGGTGTAGCGCGCGCCGTTGAGGAAAAAGCGCGCGGTCACGTCGTTACATTCGTCCGCGCGGTGCCCCTTCCAGGCGAAATTTTTCAGCCCCTGCTCCACCTGCTCTTTCACGGCGCGGGTGGAAACCAGCATCACCTGCAGCGGGATATCGCGGGGCGCTACGTCGCGCAGCAGGTACTCCAGGCTTTCGGCAAGCTTCTCGTTGGCGCCAATCAGCGGCTGACACTCCACCACGAACCCCACCGACTCCTTGTTCACCCAGATCTGGCTTTCGGTGTCGTAGTCCTTATAGGGCAGCAGGTCGCGGATGTGGGGATAATCCATGTCCTGCAGCTTCTGGCGCGTCTCGTTCGTGGTGTCGCGCTCGCCCAGAATGCCCGCCACCGTGTCCACCACGTTCAGCGGATCAAAGCGGAAGCCTTTGAAAAATTTCATGCGGACCTCACATCAGGATGCCGTTCCAGTCGCCGTGACTGGAGACGCTGTAGATGACCTCGCCCATGTGGACGCTGTTGTCGGGGGAGACGTAAGGGGCGATCCAGATGCGTGCCACCCCGTCCGGGCGGCGAAACGCAGCGGCGGGCTCAGGAAAGCAGTGCGCGGCGCTGCAGTACGCGGTCTGATTCGTGTTGGTGCGCAGCACGCCGTTTTCCCGCGTGAACGGCCGGACCTCACCCGAGGCACCCAGACGCAGCGGTATGCTTTCGCGGTCGCCACTACGACCGCCGGGGACTTCAGCCTGCGGGTCAAGGCGGATGGTGCCGGTATCAATCAGGCGATAGTCATCGAGGCGGATGCCTGCGCCGGTAAATCCGGCGGTACCTGACGCCGCAGCGGGCGCGTTGCCGCTGCTGCCTGCGGACATGTCGTCGGCCTGTGACATCCAGACGCCGGTGTCTTTTGCCGGCTTGTCGAACTCAAAGTCGCTGTTCATGCCCGCGCAGCCGCCAAGCATCATGGCCAGCACGCAAACGGTCAGGGCGTGTTTCTTAGTCATGGGGCTCTCCGTTGAAGTCAGAAATTTCGGTAAAGTCGATCCAGAGATCGCCGTTCCTGCCGTGGGTACCGAGACGGGACAGCATGCTCATGGCGAAGGCGTCGCCGGGGGCCACCTCCAGCAGGCGGCGCAGCGTTTCCCCGAACAGCGCGACGTAACCGTCGTCCGGAATAAGGCCTGGCTTGCAGTAGAGCTTTTTGACGCTGTAACCCACCGCCTGCAGTCCCGGGATGCGCGCGTCAGCGTCGCGCCCGAAGCAGCTCACCGTCCACCATCCAGCCGCAGTGCTCGGCGTGACGAAGCCTGATTTTTGCCTCCGTCATTGCGTGACGCCCTGCGGGGTCATGTTCTTCGCCTGCCCGCCTGACGGCGTGACGAAGTCATTCATGTTGAGCTTTGTCGCGTCGCCGAGTTTGCCCACCAGATCCGGCGGCAGACCGCTGTTGCCTCTGGCCTGCGTCTGGGTGTCCTGCTGCGGCGTGCCGTTGCGCTTCTCTTCTTTCGCAAGCTTCGCCGCCTCTTCATCCTCAATAAACTTCGCCCGGAAGCCCTCGATGAAGACCACCTCCACGCGGTTCGCCGCGCCAATCGGGATGATCGGGTGATACTGCTCGGCGCGCTCGATGTAGTAATCAGCCAGCTTATCCGCCGCTTTTCCCACGCCGCCGCCCACGGCGCTGCGCGCGACGTCACCGCCGCTGACGGAACTTGTGGCGCCAATACCGGTAACCGTCTGCCCAACCTGTGAGGCGCTCTGGCCGAGCCCACCCAGTGCACCGGCGGTGAACGCCAGCCCGAGGATCTTGCCGTTGCGCATCACCGGCACACCCTTGATGCCGTTTTTGCCGTAAAAGGCCACGTGCCCCTTCACGGCCTGGTCGATGTGCTTGCCGTCGATGATGCAGGACAGTCGCTGGAGCTGAACGATGGCGCGCTCGCTGGAGATGTCGCCGTAGGCCGCCGCCGTCACGAAGCAGTTGTCGAGGTGCACAAGCCTGTTGTTGCCCGGCAGGTGCGCCCTGCCCTTGAGCTTGAATTGCATCGGGACCAGGTTGTTTTCGCCGCGCACCGAGGCGTTGGCGTCGGCCCCCTCAATGATGATGGCGTCAGAGAAGGTGCCGGTTGGTACCCAGAACGAGGCGTCTTTTGTCTTCTGCTCAAACTGCGAGTAGTCGAAGGTCTGGTTATCAATCTGTCCGGTCTGCACCGGCGCAGGCGCAAAGGCGTACTCCGTTCGCGGCGGCGTATTGCTGACCGCGCCCTGCGGTGCGGCCTGTCCGGCCGGAGCAGCCTTTTGCTGATTCTTCAGCTGGTCCATCAGTTCGCTCACATTCTGCTGCAGCGACTTGTTGTTGTTCATCACGTCCGACATCTGGTCTTTCAGTGATTTGAAGTCTTTCTGCATCGAGGAGAGCTGTTCGCGCGCCTCTTTCTCGCGGTTCTGTGCGCTCACCAGCAGCGAACCCTGCCCTGAGCCGTCAAAGGCGTTTACCACGCCCCCGCCGGTCAGGTCCGGCTCGGCGGCGGCCTTATCCGGCTTGCTTTCCTGACTCCCGGTTTTGCCGCTGGCGCCCCGGTTGGCCAGATACAGCCCGCCGATGATGACGGCGGCAGCGGCCAGAATGATGCCAAACAGGCGGCGCTGCTTGCTGCGGACCAGACTGTTAAGGTTCATCCGGGCCTCCCTTCGTGCGGAACACGGTGATGACAGACACCTTCGCGCCCGGCTCCAGCACGTCGAGCTGCGGGTGGAACGCCACGGCCATCACACCCGGGCTCCAGAAGTAGCGCTCGCTCAGGCGGATGCGCTGCGAAGACAGGCTGGTGAGGTCGGTGCGCACGATGCGCACGCGGTCGCCCTGCCAGGCGGTGACCGGGCGAAGCGCGAACGCGCTCTTTGCTGCGGCGCTAACCGGTACGTCGGTGTTTTTGCTGAACACGTAGCCGTCAGGTTTGCGGTTGGTGAGGAAGCGGCCGACCAGTGTGCTGATGAGCGCGCTGTAGGTGTCCTGCTTCTGCTCAAAGGTTCTGGCCTCCTCCGTGCCCTGCACCTCGCGGTTATCAACGGTGAGGCTCAGTCCCGCGCGTTTGCCGGGCGTGGCCTGCACCGAAAAGGCAAAGCCAGACGCGGTCTGCACGAACATCGTGAACGGCTTGTCGGTGACGGTGGAAAACACGATCGCGCCTTCCGGGGTCGGGGATTTGGCGCTCAGCACGCCCTGAGCCGCCTGCACGCTCAGGATGCGGTCATCGCTCACGCGCAGGTAGTTCGGGTTGGTGTTGCTCACCGCCGCGTTCACGCGCGCGCCGGGATTGAGGGTCAGCTGCTCGGCGCGGGCGCTGAGTGCCGTCAGCAGCGCCACGGCGCTGATTAGCAGGTGTTTACGCATAGGGCACCTCCAGGAATGCGCTCCAGCAGAGACGGTTGT
>NZ_CAJCKS010000051.1:0-34036 GCF_903970985.1 Pantoea sp. ME81
GGCACCAGAATCCAGCAAGTGCCACTGCAATGACTCCGCCATCGCTTTACACAAAGTCCCTTTACCTGCGCCACTTGGGCCATCAATGGTAATTACCGGGGCGATTGCCGTCATTGTTCTCTCCTGTTGCTGCGTGCTTATTATCAGCCTTCTTGGCTGTTTGAATGCGCGGCATTATACGCTGCCCGCGTCAGGTTAGTTACCCTTTAGCGTAGACAGCGCCAGAATTTTCGACAGATTCAGAAGAATTTCCGCCCAACAAGACCAGAAGAGAGCGAGGAAACCCGGCACAAGCGTACCGGGTAGCGTGATCAAGAGGTCTGGCTGATTTTCGCCAACTGCTGGAAGTAATCTGGGAAGGTTTTCGCCGTGCAGCCAGGATCAAGAATGGTGACAGGCGTGTCCGATAACGCCACCAGCGCAAAGCACATCGCCATGCGGTGATCGTTATAAGTGCCAATATCCGCATGCTGAAGCTGAGCCGGTGGAGTGACACGAATGAAATCGTGACCTTCTTCTACTTCCGCACCCACTTTGCGCAATTCGGTCGCCATCGCCGCTAAACGGTCGGTCTCTTTCACGCGCCAGTTGTAAATGTTACGCATCAAGGTAGTGCCTTCCGCGAACAACGCCGTGGTGGCAATGGTCATCGCCGCATCAGGAATATGGTTCATGTCCATATCAATCGCGGAGAGGGAACCTCGTGTGCAGGCAATATAGTCATCACCCCATTCAATAACCGCGCCCATTTTTTCCAGCACATCGGCAAAACGGATGTCGCCCTGAACGCTATTACGGCCAATCCCGGTTACGCGAACCGTTCCACCTTTAATGGCAGCGGCGGCGAGGAAATAAGAGGCAGATGAGGCATCGCCCTCCACCAGATAATCGCCCGGAGATTGATACTGCTGCTGGCCTTTCACCACAAAGCGCTGGTAGTTCTGGTTATCGACTTCGACACCAAAACAACGCATCAGATGCAGTGTAATATCAATGTACGGTTTAGAAACCAGATCACCTTTGATGGTAATCACAGTGTCTTTCGGTGCCAGCGGAGCGGTCATTAGCAATGCTGTCAGGAACTGGCTAGAAACACTACCGTCCACACTGACATCGCCACCTACAAACCCGCCGTTCAGACGCAGCGGCGGATAATCCGTCTGCTCCAGGTAATCAATTTTGGCTCCGCCCTGACGCAACGCATCCACCAGATGACCAATTGGGCGCTCTTTCATGCGGGGTTCGCCAGTCAGCACAATCGACTGTTGACCCAGGCACAGTGCGGCAGCCAGCGGACGCATAGCAGTACCGGCGTTGCCCAGAAAGAGTTCCAGGGCCTGGTCACTGTGCAGCGGACCTGCATTTCCCACCACTTCGCACACGGTACGATCGGCAGAGAGCGTGTAATTGACGCCCAGCGCCTTCAGCGCATTCAGCATGTGTTTAACGTCATCGCTGTCCAGCAAATTGGTCAGGCGAGTCGTGCCGTTGGCCAGCGCGGCCAATAACAATGCGCGGTTAGAAACGCTTTTTGAACCCGGTAAGTTTACCGTGCCGTCAACGCGAGCAATCGGTTGTAGAGTCAGGGAGTCCTGCATGTGAAACCAAATCTCCAGAAAAGACAAAACCCCGTTGTTTAACGGGGCCAGTGGCCAGCCAGGCTGGCCGATGATGAGTAATTAGCCGTGACGACGTTCGAAGTCGATCATGAACTCAGTCAGGGCTTTCACCCCTTCCAGCGGCATCGCATTGTAGATCGACGCACGCATACCGCCAACCACGCGGTGTCCTTTCAGTGCATGCAGGCCTGCCTGCAGAGACTCGTCCAGGAACACTTTATCCAGCGCGGCATCAGCCAGCTGGAACGGCACGTTCATACGTGAACGGTTCGCAGCGGCAACATCGTTACGGTAGAAGCTGCTGTTATCAATGACGCCATAGAGCAGGTCTGCTTTCGCCTGATTGACCTTATCCATCTCAGCAACACCGCCCTTCTCTTTCAGCCATTTGAATACCAGGCCAGAGAGGTACCAGGCAAAAGTCGGCGGTGTGTTGAACATGGATTCGTTTTCAGCCAGCACCTTGTAATCAAGGATAGACGGCACATAACTTTGTGCTTTGCCCAGCAGATCTTCACGCACCACCACCAGCGTTAATCCCGCTGGACCGATGTTTTTCTGTGCGCCTGCGTAGATCACACCGTAACGGCTGACATCGATTGGGCGAGACATAATGGTTGATGACAGGTCAGCCACCACCACTTTGTCACCAAAGTCAGGCTCTTCATCGATTGCGATGCCATCAATGGTTTCATTCGGGCAGAAATGCACATAGGCAGCATCATCGTTCAACTGCCATTCACGCATCGGTAACAAAGCACGTTTACCGTTAAGCGTGGTTTTGACGTCGATGGTGTTCGGGGTGCAATATTTTTCAGCTTCTTTAATCGCGCTGTGTGCCCAGTAGCCGCCATCAATATAGTCAGCGGATTTAGCATCACCCAGCAGGTTACCTGGAATAGCCGCGAACTGCGCGCGCGCGCCACCATGGCAGAATAAAACTTTGTAGTTCGATGGGATCTTCAGCAGATCGCGAAAATCCTGTTCTGCGGCTTCAGCGACAGCAATGAACTCTTTACTGCGATGGCTGATCTCCATTACAGAGGTGCCTAATCCGTGCCAGTTTGTCAGTTCTTGTTCTGCACGACGGAGCACTTCTACCGGCAGCATCGCTGGGCCGGAGCTAAAATTATAAACCTGCGTCATTTCCCCTCACCACTGTCATATCGAACGGTTATGAATACCGTATCGGTTTTATCATTGCCTCCGAATGGCTGCAATCATTAATCCGATAGCGATCACAATTCCTGGGCGGACTCCACCGCAGCTTATGTCATAAATGCAATAAGCCACGGAATTTTGTGAGGGAGATTCCCGAAGTAAAATCAGAATGCTGCCAGGTGATGAAATAGCCGTGACAATACCGCGATAAATTTAGACCACTGAATAGCGAAGCAGGCGCAAAACCCGTATCATTGCGCGCTTTACGCCCACCCCATCGACTTGAGAGAGCGCCAACATGACGCAAACGTTTATTCCAGGAAAAGACGCCGCACTGGAAGACTCCATCGCACGTTTCCAGCACAAACTGCAGGACCTGGGCTTCAACATTGAAGAAGCCTCCTGGCTGAACCCGGTTCCACACGTCTGGTCTGTGCATATCCGCGATCGCGACTGCCCGCTGTGCTTTACCAATGGTAAAGGTGCCAGTAAGAAAGCGGCACTGGCTTCGGCGTTAGGCGAATATTTTGAGCGTCTCTCAACCAACTACTTCTTCGCCGATTTCTGGCTCGGTCAGTCCATCGCCAACGGCGATTTCGTTCACTACCCGAATGAGAAGTGGTTCCCATTGACTGACGATGACAGTTTACCAGCAGGGATTCTGGATGCGCGTCTGCAGAAATTTTACGATCCAGAAGATAGTCTGAGCGCCTCAGATCTGATTGACCTGCAGTCAGGTAATGTTGACCGTGGTATCTGCGGCCTGCCATTTACCCGTCAATCCGACCAGCAGACGGTGTACATCCCGATGAACATCATCGGCAACCTGTATGTTTCTAACGGCATGTCTGCCGGTAACACCGCGAATGAAGCGCGTGTACAAGGCCTGTCTGAAGTCTTTGAGCGCCACATCAAAAACCGCATTATCGCTGAGTCAATTAGCCTGCCAGAAATTCCTGCTGAAGTGATGCAGCGCTACCCCGGCGTGATTGAGGCGATTGAACGTCTGGAAGCCGAAGGTTTCCCGATCTTCTCTTACGATGCTTCACTGGGCGGCAAGTACCCGGTTATCTGCGTAGTGTTGTTTAACCCGGCCAACGGCACTTGCTTTGCTTCATTCGGCGCGCACCCTGACTTTGGTGTGGCATTGGAACGTACCGTTACTGAACTGCTCCAGGGCCGTGGGCTGAAAGACCTGGATGTCTTCACCCCACCGACCTTTGATGATGAAGAAGTGGCTGAACACGCCAACCTGGAAACCCACTTTATCGATTCCAGTGGTTTAATCTCCTGGGACATGTTCAAAGATGATGCGGATTATCCTTTCGTCGACTGGAGTTTCTCAGGCAGCACGCACGAAGAGTTTGATACGCTGATGGCTATCTTCCGCGCGGAAGATCAAGAGGTTTACATCGCGGATTATGAGCATCTGGGCGTTTACGCCTGCCGTATCATCGTACCGGGCATGTCAGATATTTATCCGGCGGAAGACCTGTTATTGGCCAACAACAGCATGGGCGCGCCGCTGCGTGAAACGTTGCTGGCGCTGCCAGCCAGTGAGTGGGAACCGGAGGCGTATCTGAACCTCATCGAGCAGTTGGATGAAGAAGGTCATGACGACTTCACTCGCGTCCGTGAGTTGCTGGGTCTGGCGTCAGGTAAAGACAATGGCTGGTACACCCTGCGTATTGGCGAGCTGAAAGCCATGCTGGCATTGGCGGGCGGAGATTTGGATCAGGCTTTGATCTGGACGGAATGGACCATGGAGTTCAACCAGTCAATCTTCAGCGCTGAACGCGCCAACTATTACCGTTGCCTGCAAACCCTGCTGTTGCTCGCCATGGAAGAAGAACGCGATCCTCTGCAATATCATCGTGCCTTTGTGCGGATGTATGGCGAAGACGCCGTTGATGCCGCTTCTGCAGCGATCAGCGGTGAAGCGCCATTCTACGGCTTGCAGGCAGTGGACCTCGATCTCAAAGCCTTCCCGGCTCATCAGGCCCTGCTGGCCGCCTATGAAAAACTGCAGGCAGCAAAGCGCAACTACTGGTCTAAGTAATATTCACGAGCGCTTAGCGCAATATTTTTGCTAACGTTGAAAATGGCACTGATTAATCACGGTGCCATTTTTTTTGCTTCAAATTGTCATACTCAACATTGAATATTGATAATTAACAATTCAGTTTCATTGATTAAACTGAATTAACATTAAGTCACTTTCAAAGACCCTCCGTTAAACTTATTTTGCATAAATTAAAATTTTTTAGTTGTTATAATTCAAATTGTTACATGCAAATTCCCTAAATTAACGCCTCGCTTACCCCGTACCTCCCTGCCATTTATGATCCACATCAATTCCTGACCTATACTCCTTTGTTAGTATCTTTACAGACAATTTCAGGAGAGCGTTAGTGTGAAAGCTGACAACCCTTTTAATGCATTATTACCCGCGGCCATGGCGAAAGTTGCTGAAGATGCCGGCGTCTATAAAGCCACTAAACATCCTTTAACCACCTTCTTCTTAGCCATCACTGCTGGCGTATTTATTTCTATCGCATTTGTTTTCTACATTACTGCCACCACGGGCAGTGGCGCGATGCCCTACGGTATTGCGAAACTGATTGGCGGTATCTGCTTCTCTCTGGGTTTGATGCTGGTTGTGGTATGTGGCGCGGACCTTTTCACTTCGACGGTTTTGATTGTGGTGGCGAAAGCCAGCGGGCGCATCACCTGGATGCAACTCGGCCGAAATTGGCTGAACGTCTATATCGGTAACCTGTTTGGTGCGCTGTTCTTTGTCGCGCTGATTTGGTTAGCGGGTGAACATATGGTTGCCAACGGCGCGTGGGGTTTGAACGTCCTGCAAACCGCCGATCACAAAATGCATCACACGTTTATTGAGGCCGTTAGCCTCGGCACACTGGCTAATCTGATGGTTTGCCTGGCCGTATGGATGAGTTACTCCGGCCGCAGTCTGTTTGACAAAATGTTTGCCATGATATTGCCGGTCGGGATGTTCGTTGCCAGCGGATTTGAGCACAGCATCGCCAACATGTTTTTAATCCCTATGGCAATTGTCATTCGCGACTTCGCCAGCCCGGAATTCTGGCAACTGGCCGGCTCCAGCGCCGCACAGTTCCCCTCTCTCAGCGTTGGCGACTTTATTGTTAACAACCTTATTCCCGTGACAATCGGCAACATTATCGGCGGCGGATTGTTAGTCGGTTTGACCTACTGGGTCATCTATCTTCGTGGTGATGAGCCGGTTCACTAAGCAATTGATACGGGCGTGCTCAAGGGCACGTCATCGTCAGAGTCTCCCTAAATAAGGCAGGTATATCATGTCCGAACTTAACGAAAAAATGGCGTCAGCCTGGGAAGGATTTAGCGCCGGCGATTGGCAGAACAGTGTCAACGTGCGTGACTTTATCCAGAAAAACTACACCCCGTATGAAGGTGACGAATCTTTCCTCGCGGGCGCAACGCCAGCCACCACCAAACTGTGGGACAGCGTGCTGGAAGGTATTAAGATTGAGAACCGCACTCATGCACCGGTTGATTTCGATACCGACCTGGCTTCTACCATCACCTCACACGATGCGGGTTACATCAATAAGTCGCTGGAGACCATTGTAGGTCTGCAGACTGAGGCTCCGCTGAAACGCGCCATCATTCCGTTTGGCGGCATCAAAATGGTTGAAGGTTCTTGTAAGGTTTATGGCCGTGAACTTGACCCTGCCCTGAAAAAAGTCTTCACCGACTATCGTAAAACCCATAACCAGGGCGTGTTCGATGTCTATACCCCTGATATTTTGCGCTGCCGTAAGTCTGGAGTCTTAACCGGTCTGCCAGATGCTTATGGTCGTGGTCGTATCATCGGTGACTACCGCCGCGTTGCGCTGTACGGCATCGATTTTCTGATGAAAGATAAAGTGGCGCAGTTCAATTCACTGCAAAGCGATATGGAAAATGGTGTCAATCTTGAAGCCACCATCCGTCTGCGTGAAGAAATCTCCGAGCAACACCGTGCGCTTGGCCAGATTAAAGAAATGGCTGCCAAATACGGCTCTGATATTTCTCTGCCCGCTACCACAGCGCAAGAGGCTGTACAGTGGACCTACTTCGGCTATCTGGCCGCGGTGAAATCACAGAACGGCGCCGCGATGTCATTCGGTCGCGTATCCACCTTCCTCGATGTTTATATCGACCGTGATATTAAAGCGGGCAAACTGACTGAAGAAGGCGCGCAGGAGTTAATTGACCACCTGGTGATGAAACTGCGTATGGTACGTTTCCTGCGCACTCCAGAATATGACGAACTGTTCTCAGGTGACCCAATCTGGGCAACCGAGTCTCTGGCCGGTATGGGTGTCGATGGCCGTACTTTAGTCACCAAAAGTACCTTCCGCTTCCTGAATACCTTGTACACCATGGGCCCATCACCGGAACCTAACATGACCATTCTGTGGTCAGAAAAGCTGCCGGTTAATTTTAAGAAATATGCGGCCAAAGTCTCTATCGATACGTCTTCATTGCAGTATGAGAATGACGATCTAATGCGCCCTGACTTTGATAACGATGACTACGCGATCGCCTGCTGTGTGAGCCCAATGATTGTCGGCAAACAGATGCAGTTCTTCGGTGCCCGCGCCAACCTCGCTAAAACACTGCTGTATGCAATCAACGGTGGCGTGGACGAAAAACTGAAAATGCAGGTTGGCCCGAAAGAAGCGCCAATCACTGATGAAATTCTGGATTTCGACACGGTGATGGCACGTCTGGATCACTTCATGGATTGGCTGGCTAAACAGTATGTCACCTCATTGAATATCATCCATTACATGCATGATAAGTACAGCTATGAAGCTTCACTGATGGCGCTGCATGACCGTGACGTCTATCGCACCATGGCGTGTGGTATCGCAGGCTTGTCAGTGGCGGCGGATTCCCTGTCTGCCATTAAATATGCCAAAGTAAAAGCCGTGCGTGATGCGGATGGTCTGGCCGTAGATTTCGAGATTGAAGGCGAGTACCCGCAGTTTGGTAACAACGATTCACGTGTCGATGATATGGCGTGTGACCTGGTTGAACGTTTTATGAAGAAAATTCAGAAACTGCAAACCTATCGTAATGCGGTACCAACCCAGTCGGTGCTGACCATCACCTCTAACGTGGTGTACGGTAAGAAAACCGGTAACACCCCTGACGGTCGTCGTGCAGGTGCGCCATTCGGTCCAGGTGCTAACCCTATGCACGGTCGCGATCAGAAAGGTGCCGTTGCCTCACTGACCTCTGTTGCCAAACTGCCGTTTGCTTACGCGAAAGATGGTATTTCCTATACCTTCTCCATCGTGCCAAATGCACTGGGTAAAGATGACAACGTGCGTAAAACCAACCTTGCGGGCCTGATGGATGGTTACTTCCACCATGAAGCCAATATCGAGGGCGGTCAGCATCTTAACGTCAACGTCATGAACCGTGAGATGCTGTTGGATGCGATGGAACATCCGGAGAAATATCCTCAGCTGACCATTCGTGTTTCCGGTTATGCTGTGCGCTTTAACTCTCTGACCAAAGAGCAGCAGCAGGATGTGATTACCCGTACGTTCACTCAGTCCCTGTAATCCTCCCTGAAATGTAAAGGCTCCTGCGGGAGCCTTTTCTCCACAAGTCTGTTTTGCCAGTTTGCTTTCGCTGGCAGCCTGGCAAAATCGACTTTAATCCAAGAGCACAACACAGATTGTGCCGCCTGATGTTGAGGCTAACCCGGAGAATACATCGCAATGTCAACCATCGGTCGTATCCACTCATTTGAATCCTGCGGCACCGTTGACGGTCCCGGCATCCGTTTTATCACCTTCTTCCAGGGCTGCCTGATGCGCTGCCTCTACTGCCATAATCGCGACACCTGGGACACCCACGGTGGCAAAGAAGTCACGGTGGACGACCTGATGAAAGATGCACTGTCGTATCGTCACTTTATGAATGCCTCTGGCGGAGGAGTAACAGCATCAGGTGGGGAAGCGATCTTACAAGCCGAGTTTGTGCGTGATTGGTTCCGTGCCTGTAAGGCAGAAGGCATTCACACCTGCCTGGATACCAACGGCTTTGTACGTCGTTACGATCCAGTGATCGACGAACTGCTGGATGCCACCGATCTGGTGATGCTCGACTTGAAACAAATTAATGATGATGTGCACCAGATTCTGGTTGGCGTCTCCAATCATCGCACCCTCGATTTCGCGCGCTATCTGCAGAAGAAAGGCAAACGTACCTGGATTCGCTTTGTCGTGGTTCCTGGCTATTCCGATGATGATGACTCTGCCCATCGCCTCGGCGAATTTACGAGGGATATGGAGAACGTCGAGAAGATTGAGCTACTGCCCTACCATGAACTGGGCAAGCATAAATGGATTGCCATGGGCGAAGAGTACAAGCTGGATGGGGTAAAACCACCCAGTAAAGAGACCATGGAACGGGTCAAAAATATTCTGGCAGGATATGGTCACGAAGTGATGTACTGACAAAAAAGGGAGCTTACCGCTCCCTTTTTTCATTTGTTCATTCAGATATTATGCATGTGCAATTGGCGTGGCATGCTGGTCAGCTTTACGCAGCAGCATCACCAGATAGACCAGTGCCACAGCGGCTATCATCACAAACAGCAAACGGTCAGAGTAATTTTGCATCAGCATCGATGTCATACCCGGCCCGACCAGGCTGCCTATGGTGTAGCTAAACAACAGCGCCTGATTCATGGCAACCAGTTCATGATGAGCAACGGTTTCACATGCCCATGACATCGCCACTGGATAGAGCGTGAAGCCAGCCAGTCCCAAAACAAACAGTGCAGGCGCCATAGCAGTATCGCCCAACATGGCGATAGCACCCAGAATCACCACAAACACCTGAACGCGCAACACCATCAGGCGCCCAAAACGGTCGGCAAGACGACCCACCGGCCACTGACCGACAATGCCCGAACTCACCAGCAGCGCCATCCAGTATCCGACGTTGGCATCACTCATTCCCCGATGCGACAGATACAACGGCATCAGACCATACAGTGAACCCAGTACGATACCGGAAATAATGCAGCCGTTGATGCCCAGACGTGAGCTGCGACGGCGCAACATGGTCCAGATGCGACCGGTAGAAGCCTCTTCAGTCGCTGAGCTGGCATTAACACGCAGAAAGACCACTGGCAGCACGGCGCAGACGATCAGCGCGGTGACCCATGGAATGACATGCAGAAGTTCAGTCGAAACGCGGCTCACCAGCAACTGGCCTGCCACCGTGCCCAGATAATAGATAATCATATAGGCAGCCAACAACTGACCGCGATTACGCACTGTACCGCTGCACAGCAACGCACTCTCCACCACCACCCAGATCAGCGCACAACCAACACCCGCAACAAAACGCAGCACAGTCCAGCTGTAGAAGCCTTCTAATAACACCATTCCCATAGTTGCGACGGCAAACAGGGCGCTGGCCAGATAGAAACAGCGATTAAAGCCATAGCGGTTGATTAACCAGCCTGCGAGCAATGTCCCCAGCAGATTCCCGGTGTAATAGGCTGAGCTGGCCATACCCACCTGCCATGTCGGCAGTTGATCGTGAGTAAGCCAAAGCGGTACCAGCGTATTAAGCACAGCAATAGACACCGTCATGAGCATTAAGCCGCAAAGCAGCAACACGACGGGGCGCGACCAGGTAGACATAGGGATTAAAAACCAAAGAAATGGAGATAATTGCGCGCAGTTTGCCATTCGCTATTTTAAAGTCAACGGGCAAAAAATCACCACAGCACAATTTGCTGCTGAACAATTTATTATTTTTATCTTCAGCAGCTTAGAGGAGATATATCATTACAAAAACTCAATGCTATCTGCATGAATTTATGGATTTTAGTGTTTTAAGCGAGTCTGCTGACGATAACGTTTATTTCTGATTAATTCTTACTAAAAAATAATCGCTCGCTCCTGAAAATAAAAAACCCGGCATTGCCGGGTTTTATTGTCGGAAACCAGCGATTAACCAATGATTTCCAATCCGCCCATATAAGGGCGTAGCACTTCTGGTACTTCGATACGGCCGTCAGCCTGCTGGTAGTTTTCCAGCACCGCCACCAATGTACGTCCAACTGCCAGGCCTGAACCGTTCAGCGTATGCACCAGGCGAGGCTTCTTGTCGGTTTTACTGCGGCAACGAGCCTGCATACGACGCGCCTGGAAATCCCACATGTTGGAACAAGAGGAGATCTCACGATAGGTATCCTGCGCCGGCAGCCACACTTCCAGATCGTAGGTTTTGGCGGAACCAAAGCCCATATCACCAGTACACAGCAGCACCTTACGGTACGGCAGGTTCAGCAACTGCAGGACTTTCTCAGCGTGACCAACCAACTCTTCCAGTGCGTCCATTGAAGTCTCAGGCGCAACAATGTGCACCATCTCAACTTTGTCGAACTGGTGCATACGAATCAGACCACGCGTGTCGCGTCCGTAAGAACCTGCTTCAGAGCGGAAGCACGGCGTGTGGGCGGTGAGTTTGATCGGCAGATTTTCTTCTTCCACGATCTCGTCACGCACCAGGTTGGTCAGCGGCACTTCCGCCGTCGGGATCAGTGCGTAGTTGCTGCTGCCTGCTTCTTCACCCAAAGGCTTGGTGTGGAACAGGTCTTCACCAAACTTAGGTAATTGACCCGTACCAAACAGCGTCTCATGGTTAACCAGATACGGCACGTAGGTTTCCAGATACCCGTGCTGCTGAGTATGCAGATCAATCATGAACTGGCTAAGCGCACGGTGCAGGCGAGCGATTTGACCCTGCATCACGATAAAGCGTGAACCGGTCAGTTTCACCGCGGCAGCGAAATCCAGGCCTTTAACCGCTTCACCTAACTCAACGTGGTCTTTGACCGGGAAATCGAACTGACGGGGCTGACCCCAGCGGCTGACTTCCTGATTCTCAGTATCATCTTTACCCAGCGGCACTTCATCGACCGGCAGGTTAGGCAGCGAGAGCGCAAAATCGCGGATGGTATTTTGCAGTGTATCCAGCTCAACCTTGGCCGCATCCAGGCGTTCGCCCAGCACGTTCACTTCCTGACGCAGTGGCTCGATGTCTTCCCCACGCGCTTTGGCCTGACCGATGGATTTGGATCGGGAATTACGCTCTGCCTGCAGATTTTCAGTTTCTACCTGCAGTACTTTACGACGCTCTTCGAGCGAGCGCAGCGTTTCCACATCCAGTTTGAATCCTCGGCGTGCCAGTTTTTCAGCGACTGCGTCTGGCTCATTACGCAGCAGATTGGGATCGAGCATGCTTATCCTGTGTAATTAAGGTTGGTTGAACGAATGAAGGGATGCATCCCACTGGAATGCATTGAAATACTTGCTCACCTTACCGTAAGGCGTTTATCAGCGGTAGCGTTTTATCGGGCTATTTTGATCCTGTTCAGCCAACCAGGCGAGTTTTTCGCCGATTTTCCCTTCAAGCCCCCGATTGGTGGGTTGATAATAGCGCGTTTGCGCCATTTCAGGCGGGAAGAACACCTCTCCGGCCGCGTAAGCATTGGGTTCGTCATGTGCATAACGATATTCTTTGCCCAGCCCCATCTCTTTCATTAATTTAGTGGGAGCATTGCGCAGGTGCTCTGGCACATCGTAATCCGGGAATTCTCGTGCGTCGCGCATGGCCGCCTTGAACGCCGTGTAAACCGCATTACTTTTGGGCGCGCAGGCCAGATAGACGATCGCCTGGGCTATGGCGCGCTCACCTTCTGCAGGCCCGACGCGAGTGAAACAATCCCACGCTGAGATAGCGACCTGCATGCCGCGCGGATCGGCGTTGCCCACATCTTCAGAAGCGATCGCCAGTAAACGGCGTGCAACATATAACGGGTCGCCGCCGGCCGTAATAATGCGGGCATACCAATACAGGGCGGCATCCGGTGCTGAACCGCGCACGGATTTATGCAGCGCCGAAATCAGATCATAAAAACGGTCGCCTTTGTTATCAAAGCGCGCCGCTCTTTCGCCGGATACTTCATTTAACAGCTGAGGCGTCAGTTCACGCTGACCTTGCGCGTTGCTCTCTGCCATATCCGCCATCATTTCCAGCGTATTCAGTGCACGACGCGCATCGCCGTTAACCAATTCAGCAATCATGCGCCGGGTGTTTTCTGGGAGCAGAATGTCGCTATTTCCATACCCTCGCGCACTGTCCTCCATCGCCTGGGTGAGCACCTGTTCAATATCTTCCGTGGTGAGCGATTTCAGCAGATAGACGCGAGCACGCGATAGCAGTGCAGAGTTGAGTTCAAAAGATGGATTCTCGGTGGTCGCACCGATAAAGGTGATGGTGCCATCTTCAATATGGGGCAGGAATGCATCCTGCTGGCTTTTATTAAAACGATGCACCTCATCCACAAATAGGATGGTACGGCGGCCCAGTTGACGATTCTGCCGGGCGCGCTCGATGGCTTCACGGATCTCTTTCACGCCAGATGTCACGGCCGAAATTCGCTCAACATCCGCCTTGCCATAGTGCGCGATAATCTCTGCCAGCGTTGTTTTCCCTGTTCCTGGCGGCCCCCACAAAATCATTGAGTGCAGATGCCCGGCTTCAATCGCGCGCGGCAGCGGTTTACCCGCCGCCAGCAGATGCTGTTGCCCGATATACTGCTGCAATGTGGCTGGCCGCATACGCGCGGCCAGCGGCTGGAACTCATTTGAAGCGGCGAAATCCAGGGACAGGTTACTCACCGTGACCTCACTGACGTTGATCGTCCACCGTTACCCCTTTTGGCGGTGTAAAGGTGAACTTATCTGGGCTAATCGCACCGTTTTTCTGGCTCTTCAGCTGATAATCACTGTGTTGACCATCTTGCTCAATCGCACTGAATTTGTTGATGGTTCCGGATGCAGAGACGTTGATGGTGAATTGCTTCAGGTTGCCATCGCTACTTTTTGGCGTCAGTTCGAAATTATCACCCTGCTGCTTGATGTTGTACTGCTGCCAGTCGCTTGGCTGATTTCGGGCAATCAGCATGAATGGCGTATTGCTGGTGGCGTTCTGCAGCAGGCTAACGCTGGCTTGCTCGACAAACGGATTATAGAACCACAGGTTTTTACCGTCGGAGATAATCACGCTTTCGTCTGGCGCGGTCATATGCCAGTTGAATAAGCTTGGGCGTTTAACCCACAGCTCACCTTCACCATCCTGTACATTTGCACCGCTGCCATCTGTCACTTTCTGGCTAAAGCTGGCATGGAAGCTGTTCACTTTGTTCAGACGCTGCTGCAAATCGCTCGACGCATCCGCCAATACCGACGAAGAAACAAAACCGGCCAGCAGGCCGCAGGCAATAACGCGTAATTTCATCTGATTCGATTCCTTATTCATGGTTTCCCGACACTTACTGCATTAAACGTAGTTGCCGCTCTGTCTGTTCGACAGAAGAAAAAGCCGAAAGCTCCCAACGATATGGGGATCGTTCTGCAGATAAACAACGGGCCAGTGTTAACTGGCCCAGAAGTAAGTCATGGCGTGCGCTAGATTACATCTCGTGCGGCGGCGGTGATAGCACCTCGCGGTTACCATTATGGCCCGGTTCAGAGACAATACCCTGCGCTTCCATCTGTTCAATGATGCGCGCTGCACGGTTGTAACCAATACGGAACTGACGCTGCACACCGGAGATAGAGGCGCGACGTTTCTCGACCACAAATGAGACCGCCTGATCGAATAGCGGATCAAGCTCTTCATCACCATCAAGACCGCCCGCTGTGCTCTCGCTCTCTTCACCCGCGGTAATGCTGTCGATGTATTGCGGACGTCCACGTGCTTTCCAGTCCTGCACCACCGCATGCACTTCCTGATCGCGCACGAAGGCACCGTGGACACGCACCGGCATTGAGGAGTTAGGCGGCATATAAAGCATGTCACCCATCCCCAGCAGTGATTCCGCGCCGCCTTGATCAAGAATGGTACGTGAGTCAATTTTACTGGACACCGTAAAGGCGATACGCGTTGGGATGTTGGCTTTGATCAAGCCGGTAATCACATCCACAGACGGACGCTGGGTTGCCAGCACCAGGTGAATACCCGCCGCACGCGCTTTCTGTGCCAGACGAGCAATCAACTCTTCAACTTTCTTACCCACCGCCATCATCAGATCGGCGAATTCATCGACCAGCACCACGATATACGGCAGTTTTTCCAGCACTGGCGGCGTGGTGTCCATGCTGTCACCCGGCTTCCAGAACGGGTCTGGAATTGGACGCCCCATGGCAGCAGCCTGCTCAATTTTCTCGTTGTAACCGGCAAGATTACGCACGCCCAGCGCAGACATCAGCTTATAGCGGCGTTCCATCTCACCCACACTCCAGCGCAGCGCGTTCGCTGCATCTTTCATGTCGGTGACCACCTCAGTCAGCAAATGCGGAATGCCTTCGTAGACGGAGAGCTCCAGCATTTTCGGGTCGATCATGATAAAGCGCACTTCTTCTGGTGTGGCTTTATACAGCATGCTGATGATCATGGTGTTCACACCAACCGACTTACCGGAACCGGTCGTACCGGCAACCAGCAGGTGCGGCATCTTCGCCAGATCGGCCACCACCGGCTGGCCCGAAATGTCTTTACCCAGCACCACTGACAGCGGTGACGGGTTATCACGGAACTTGTCGCAATCCAGCACTTCGCGCAGATACACGGTTTGGCGATGTTTGTTCGGTAATTCCAGGCCGACGTAAGGTTTGCCTGGAATCACTTCCACCACACGCACCGCGACGGCAGAGAGCGAACGGGCCAAATCGCGCGACAGGTTAGAGATACGTGCGGCTTTCACGCCAGGAGCAAGATCCAGCTCAAAGCGGGTGATAACCGGGCCAGGCGAGATGCCCACCACCTCAGCCTTCACACGATAATCGGCCAGACGCGCTTCAACCAGACGTGCTGTCTGCTCAAGCGCGAACATATCCACCGGTTCCTCTTCCGAAGGCGGAGAGGTCAGCAAATCAAGCGTCGGCAGCGGCGTAGAAGGCTTTTCCAGCGGACGTTCATGACGAACCAGGAACGGATGGAACAGGCTATCTTGCGCAGGTGCGACCGGTTGAGGCGCTTCTGCTGGCGCAGCATAGCTTTCGGTCTCGGGCGATGACCATGGGCTATTGTGCTCATTCAGCGATGGCATGGCTTCCGGCTGCGGTGCTGCAGGTTGTTGCCACTGCGCAGGTGCTTCAGATTGCGGTGCGGCAGGCTGCTGCCACTGCGCAGGCGCTTCAGGTTGCGGTGCGACAGGCTGCTGCCATTGCGCAGGCGCTTCCGGCTCAGGCGTGGCAGCGATGGTAAACAATGGCTCGCTTGGGCCGTCATCAACCAAATCTTTCATCGGCGAAAAATCAAAGGCTGATGAAGTATCAAGGTTAAATACTGGGCCTTCATGGGTATCAGATTGCTGATAGCGTTGTTGCTGCTGAGCGGCAAACTGATTAGCCAACTGCGCCTGATGTACAGCCTCTTCATCTTCTTCGACTTGATGCTGTCCGGTCTCTGCATAGCGCTGCTGTTGCTGAGACGCAAACGCTTCGCGCAGGTGTGCTTCCTGCAACGCGGCATCCTCTTCATGATCCTGTAACGGTTCATGATAGGTCGCAGTCATTTCAGGCAGTTGCTGTTCGGCTTCTTCTCGCGCTTTGTCTTCAGCCATACGCTGTGACGGCAACTTAATGCCGTAAGAAGCCAGTTCACGACGTGTTGGCAGTTTAACTTTGTTCGGACGCGGCAATTCAGGGCCAATACCCTGCTTCACCTGCGGGTTGTAATCGCGCTCCGGCACCACATCGAAAGCGGGTGTATACGCAGAAGCCGTTTTCGCTGCAGCTGCCCCCACTGCTGCGGCTGCCGCAGTGTTCAGAGAAGCAGATGATTGAGCGGCATCCTGCCAGTTCCCCATGCGTGGCCCTTCATCGTCATCAACGGGTGAAAACGCTGAAGGTGCAGGTTCGCCCGGAACTTCAAAGCGATACAGCGGCGGTGCGGGTTGAATAACCGGTTCAGGCGCAGGCGGTACCGCAACAGGTGCTTCTGCCGCTCGCACTTCCGGGGTATGAACAACAGGTGCCGCTTCGGCTGGTGCATTGAACACGGGGGAAGGCACAACTGGCGCCTGGTGTGCTGCTTCGGCGGTCACAGCAATGGCTGCAGCTGTCGCGGCACTGGCTTTGGCTAGCAGAGGATCATCCGGCAGCTGTTCGGCGATAGGCTCAGCCACCTTACGCGGCTTAGCCAGTAGAACGTCATCATCGTCATCATGCGATTGCGCAGCACGCAGTTGAGGCGCAGCATGTTCGGCATGCTCTTCCTCTTCTTCGTACTCATCTTCTTCCTGCCAGGGTTCGTCATGACGAGAGCGGTTGCTGGCGAAGGTCAGCACGCCCATCACCACGCTCCCGATTTTTTCGGCGATCGTCAGCCACGACCAGCCTGTGTACAGGGTTATGCCTGCCGCCCAGACGCAGATCAGCGTTAAAGTACCGCCGGCAGAACTAAACCAGGGTGCCATCGCATTACTGACGAGGCTGCCAATCACACCGCCCGAAGCAAAGTACCAGATGTCGTCGACGTTCAGCGCGGCCAAACCGCAAGTGGTCACCACCAGCGCCAGTACGCCAATCAGGCGTAAGCCCACCGCAAAGTAATCGATGTAATCCTGGCGATCGCGCTGACGGAACGTAATCCAGCACAAGCCAATGATGACCGGAGGAATGGCATACGCCATCACGCCGAAAATGAATAAAAGGGTATCCGCCAGCCATGCGCCGACACTGCCGCCCAAATTATGGATCGGTTCATGCCAGGCGGTCTGCGACCAGCTGGGATCGGAAGGATTGAAGCTAACCAGCGACACCATCAAATAGATGGCGAACAGGGCCACAAGGATGAGCAACGCTTCCAGCAGCCTGCGTCCACTGCTCAGCGGTTGTAACGAAACGTCTTTATCTTCTGTATATTCCTGGCTCAAGAGAACTCTCCAGGTGCCTGTAAATTAAGAAGGCAACAGCGCCGGGCAAGCCCGACGCTGGTCCTGTATGAATTCACAGGAGTGTACCGAATTCCTGCAAGTTTTGCACCTGCCCTGCATTACCGGGTTTTGATCACCAGACGATTGCTCTGTTTGACCTCTTCCATCACCACGTAAGTACGGGTGTCGTTAACGCCCGGCAGGCGCAGCAAGGTTTCACCCAAAAGCTTACGGTAGGCGGACATGTCCGGTACACGGGTTTTCAACAGGTAGTCAAAGTCACCGGAAACGAGGTGACACTCTTGAGTTTCCTCAAGTTTTTGTACAGCGGCGTTAAATTGTTCAAACACATCTGGCGCACCACGATTCAGAGTAATCTCAACGAATACCAGCAGTGAAGCATCCAGATAATGTGGGTTCAGTTGTGCGGTGTAACCCAAAATGAAGCCCTGACGTTCCAGGCGACGCACACGCTCAAGACACGGCGTAGGTGATAAGCCAACACGTTTTGAAAGCTCAACATTAGAAATACGGCCGTCTTTTTGCAATTCATTCAGAATGTTTCTGTCGATACGGTCCAGATCTTTTCCGGGGCGTTTCTTATTGTCTACCATTATTATTGTCTCTCTTAATTCCTTCCCTTTACCTGCCACACCCTGAAAACGCTCTTTGTTCAGGGCCTTACTGAAGTGAAGACGATAAGTCTGTGCAGTAACGCTTCCATCCGTATGACGCATGTTGTCTGTCCACATCATGCGTCATTACCAATGTCAGACTGAGTTTATCCGGCAAAAACGTGCAAAACAGAAATGAAATTCTGTTTTGAACCGCTAAATATTCTCCGCTTCTGGTAATGTTTTCGCAAAACAGCAGGCGATTGTCAAAGTAAAACATCCAAATTCAGTACAAGATGCCAGATAGAGTTCTGGGTTGCTGTTTTTAAATGAGAATTTTTATGCTGCTGCACCACAATTTGCCGAGCATTGCCCCCTTTTGGCGCAATCGACGTGCAGAATTTGCACTCATCGACTACGCCGCTTGCAGCGATTGTTATCAAAATTGCTGAAACCTTTTTTTGCTGCGCTAATTTCCCTACAATCAAAAACTATGTTGTCGCAAAAAACTGAGGAACGCATGAGTACGGCCAAACACAGTAAGCTGCTCATTTTAGGCTCCGGCCCTGCCGGATATACTGCGGCAGTCTATGCCGCCCGCGCTAACCTGAATCCGGTATTGATTACCGGGCTGGAAAAAGGCGGTCAGCTCACCACCACAACTGAAGTGGAGAATTGGCCAGGCGATCCGAACGATCTGACAGGCCCGGCGTTGATGGAACGTATGCAAGAGCATGCCGAGAAATTCAACACCGAAATTATTTTCGACCATATTCATACGGTAGATTTGCAGAATCGCCCGTTCCGTTTAACGGGGGACAGTGGCGAATACACCGCTGACGCGCTGATCATTGCTACTGGCGCCTCCGCACGTTATCTCGGCCTGCCCTCTGAAGAAGCGTTCAAAGGCAAAGGCGTTTCCGCCTGTGCGACCTGTGACGGTTTCTTTTATCGCAATCAAGAAGTCGCGGTGATTGGTGGCGGTAATACCGCGGTGGAAGAGGCCCTTTACCTGGCAAATATCGCGGCGAAAGTCCATTTGATTCACCGTCGTGATAGCTTCCGTGCGGAAAAAATCCTGATCGATCGTCTGATGGATAAAGTGCGCAACGGCAACATCGTATTGCACACCGATCGCACACTGGAAGAAGTGGTCGGCGATCAGATGGGTGTCACCGGTGTGAAACTGCTTTCCACCAAAGGTGAAGAGCCGGAAACACTGGATGTTGCCGGGCTGTTTGTGGCGATTGGTCATAGCCCGAATACTGCCATTTTCGACGGCCAGCTGGCGCTGGAAAACGGCTATATCAAAGTGCAGTCCGGTCTGCAGGGCAATGCGACCCAGACCAGCATTCCTGGCGTGTTTGCGGCGGGTGACGTGATGGATCATATTTATCGCCAGGCGATCACGTCTGCCGGCACCGGCTGTATGGCGGCGCTGGATGCAGAACGCTATCTTGACGGGCTTGTTAAAACCGATCTGTAACTTGTTAATAAGCTGATCATAATTGCAAAGAGGCGACCTGTTTAGGTCGCCTTTTTTATTGCCTGCATGCTAAAGTTCATGCGCTTACTATTTCCGGATACTTTATCCGGTTTTGCCTCTCTCCATCAGTGATCAAACGGCTTCGCATGGAAAAATCACGGCAGCAACATCTTCTTCGCTGGCTCCGCCAGCAACGTCTTCATGGCGCACGAAGTTTACGTGCCGCATCGCTATTCGGTTTTGCCGGTGCACTGGTGATTATTGCTCAAGCCTGGTTGCTGGCCTCGCTGCTGCAGAATCTTATTGTCGCCCAACAACCGCGCGGTGCCCTGCTGACTGATTTCATCCTGCTGCTGTTGTGCTTTGCTCTTCGCGCAGGTCTGCACTATGCACGAGAAATGGCAGGTTACCGTGCTGGCGTTGCCATTCGTCGCGCTCTGCGCAAACAGGTACTGGATAAGCTGAATGATTTAGGTCCTGCCTGGGTTCAGGGCAAACCAGCGGGAAGCTGGGCAACGCTGCTGCTTGAGCAAATTGAAGAGATGCAAGAGTATTACGCGCGGTATCTGCCACAGATGTCACTGGCCGTTTTTATTCCCTTCGCCATCCTGATAGCCATCTTCCCGATTAACTGGGCGGCAGGATTGATCCTGCTCGCGACCGCACCGCTGATTCCAATTTTCATGGCGATGGTCGGCATGGGTGCCGCCGATGCAAACCGTCGCAACTTCCTCGCACTGGCACGTCTGAGCGGCGATTTTTATGACCGCCTGCGCGGGCGTGAAACCTTGCGCCTGTTCTACAGGGCTGCCGCTGAACAGCAGGCGATTGCTGAAAGCACCACGGATTTTCGTCAGCGCACCATGGAAGTGCTGCGCCTTGCTTTTCTCTCTTCCGCAGTGCTGGAATTCTTTGCCTCACTGGCGATTGCCGTGGTCGCGGTCTATTTCGGCTTCTCCTATCTTGGCGAACTCAATTTTGGTCATTACGGCACTGGCGTGACCTTGTTTGCTGGATTCCTGGCACTGATATTGGCGCCTGAGTTTTTCCAGCCGCTGCGCGATCTGGGTACTTTTTACCACGCTAAAGCGCAAGCTGTTGGGGGCGCCGATGCACTGGATCGTTTTCTTCACGAAAGTCCGGAAATCCCAGCTTCCGCCTCCAGCCTGTCAGTCGCTTTCGATACCCCTTTAAGCCTTGAAGCACAAGATTTGGTGGTGATGACAGCCAAAGGTGAAGCGTTATCACAGCCGCTGAATTTTACGCTTGAGGCGAATAAACGCGTGGCGCTGGTGGGTCAGAGTGGAGCAGGTAAATCAGCACTGATGAACGTGTTGCTCGGTTTTCTGCCCTATCAGGGATCGCTGCGGGTCAATGGGCATGAACTGCGGGATATCAGCCGTGAGAACTGGCAGCAGCATCTGGCGTGGGTGGGTCAAAATCCCCATTTGCCCGCGACCACGTTGCGCGAAAACCTGTCTCTCAACAGCAGCATGGATGAAGCAACACTGCGCAGCGTTTTGCAACAGGCGGGCGTGGATGAGTTTCTCGCCCGTTTACCGCAAGGCCTCGACACCCCCATTGGCGATGGCGGAATGGGCCTTTCTGTTGGCCAGGCACAACGCGTCGCCGTTGCGCGTGCACTGTTGAAACCGGCACAACTACTGCTGCTGGACGAGCCCGGTTCAGGGCTTGATAGCCAAAGTGAACAGCATGTGTTGCGCGCATTAAACCAGGCAGCCACACAGCAAACCACCCTCATGATCACCCACCAACTTCACGATCTTGCCAGTTGGGATGAAGTTTGGGTGATGCAATCCGGGCAACTGGTGCAGCAGGGGCAGTGGCAACAACTGATTGCTCAGGACGGGCCGTTGCGTGCCATGGTGCAGCATCGCCAGCAGGAGATTGTCTGATGAATCCACTATTGCCGTTTCTGCGCCTGTTCCGTCGTCATCCCTGGCGTTTAGGTCTGGGCATCGTGTTAGCCATTGCGACTTTGCTCGCCAGTATCGGCTTGCTCACCCTATCTGGCTGGTTCCTCGCCGCCTCATCGCTGGCTGGCGTGGCTGGCCTGTACAGTTTCAACTATATGTTGCCCGCAGCAGGAGTGCGTGGAGCGGCCATCACTCGCACTGCGTCGCGTTACTTCGAACGCTTAGTCAGTCACGATGCCACTTTCAGGGTGTTGCAGCATTTGCGTGTGTTCACCTTTGGCAAACTGATCGCGCTGGCCCCCGAACAACTGGCCTGTTTCAGACAGGGCGAACTGCTTAACCGCTTTGTCAGTGATGTCGATACGTTAGACCATCTCTATCTGCGCGTCATTTCACCGCTGGTCGGCGCGGCGGTAGTGATAGTGGTAGTCACTTGCGGTCTGGCGATATTGGATGTGCCACTGGCGCTGCTGTTGGGCGGGATGATGCTGCTGACGCTTTTGCTCATGCCACCGCTGTTCTGGCGATTAGGCACCTCAGCCGGGCATCGCATCGCCCAGCACCAAGCCAGCTGGCGCTTGCAACTGACGCATTGGGTAACCGGACTGGCTGAACTGCAAATTTATGGTGCTGCGGCCTTATGGCGTCAAAAACTGGATGAGGAGGAAATGCGCTGGCAGCAGGCACAGCAGCGTCAGCATCGTCTGCAAGCGCTGGCACAAAGCCTGTTATTGTTAATCAGCGGATCAACCGTCGTCTTGCTGCTGTGGATCTCCGCAGCGGGCGTGGGCGGCGATAGCGCACCTGGCGCATTCATCGCACTTTTCGTGTTCTGCGCCCTGGCGGCATTTGAAGCGCTGGCACCGGTAGCAGGCGCCTTTTTGCCGCTTTCGCAGGTCACTGGTGCGGCGCAGCGCGTACAGGAAATCATTGAGCAAGCGCCTCTGATTCGTTTTCCATCCTCGACCGTGCCCTCTGATTCGGGCATCAACCTGACGCTGGAAAAAATCACTTTCAGCTATCCGCAGCGACCGGAACCGGTACTCAGGCACTTCTCGCTGACACTGCGCACCGGTGAGCATCTGGCACTGCTCGGCCCCACCGGCTGCGGCAAATCCAGTTTGCTGGCACTGATCACGCGTGGCTGGCAGGCGCAGCAGGGTGACATTCGACTGAATAATATTCCCCTAGCTGAGTGGGACGAAAAAAGTCTGCGTCAACGTATCAGCGTGGTCACGCAGCGCGTGCATCTGTTTAGTCAGACGTTACGCGATAATTTACTGCTGGCACACCCTGCCGCCAGTGATGAACAACTGAATGCAGTACTGCATCAGGTTGGACTCACCCATTTGGCGGAACATGATGAAGGGCTCAACGCGTGGATGGGTGAAGGTGGCCGCCCGCTGTCGGGAGGCGAATTGCGTCGCCTGGCCATTGCGCGCGCCCTGCTGCACAATGGCGATCTATGGTTGCTTGATGAGCCCACCGAAGGCCTGGACGCCACCACCGAACAGCAGATATTGACGCTGTTGCGCCAGGTCAGTCAGGGTAAGACGGTTATCATGGTGACCCATCGCCTCAGTGGCCTGGCAACAATGGATCGTATTTGCGTGATGGACCAGGGACAGATTATCGAGTCGGGCACGCATGACGAATTAATCTCAAAAGCAGGACGCTATTGGCGTTTCCACCAGCGCTTTGCGCTATAGTCTTAGCGAGCAGCCCGAAGGGTAATTGACGCAATGAGACTGGTACAACTTTCACGGGATTCATTAAATTTTCCTCCGCCGGAGATGGCGCTGCGCGAGCCGAACGGATTATTGGCGATGGGCGGCGACCTCTCCCCTGCCCGACTGATGAACGCCTATCAGCGCGGCATTTTCCCCTGGTTTTCGCCCGGCGATCCGATTCTATGGTGGTCGCCCGATCCGCGTGCCGTGATGCTGCCTGAATCTTTTCATCTCAGCCGCAGCATGGCGCGTTTTCATCGCCGTTCACCTTTTCGCGTTACCATGAATCATGCTTTCCCGCAGGTACTGGAAGGCTGCGCCAGCGGCAGACAAGAAGGCACCTGGATTACCTTTGAGGTGAAACGCGCCTGGCTGCGTTTGTACGAGCTGGGTCACGCGCATTCGATTGAAGTCTGGAGTGATAATCGGCTGGTAGGCGGCATGTATGGTCTGGCGCTTGGGCAGATTTTTTGTGGCGAGTCGATGTTTAGTCGCCAGGAAAATGCGTCAAAAACTGCGCTGTGGGTGTTCTCTCAGCATTTTCTCGCTCATCAGGGACGCTTGATTGATTGCCAGGTGCTTAACCCACATACGGCTTCGTTGGGCGCCGTTGAAATCCCGCGTGTCGATTATTTACAGTACGTTCAAACACTGGCGTGGCAGCCTGTTTTAAGCGGTTGCTGGCAAACACAAACCCTTTTTTGACCCTGCTCGCAGATGTTTTGCACACAATTCCCGACAAAAGTGATACAATAAGCGAGTTTGGTATGTCGTCCGCGCTTCGCTGTGGCGAGCCGGAATTGCCAGGTTGGGAATCTCATCCATTTCCCGAAGCTGTTACCGTTGTGCACTTGATGCCAATTGCGACAACTTCTTAGCCCGCTAATCCCCCGCAGACGTCAATAAAAACACCCGAATTTTTCCGTAATGCACGCGCAATGGCGCGACGCACGGCGAAGCGTTGGCAAAATCGCCAACGGTTCTTTACATAAATCATGGAATTCGGCATTATCTTGCCGGTTCAACAGTTTGGTAGTTCACCCCAGAGGATTCGATGGCCAAAGAAGACAATATTGAAATGCAAGGTACCGTACTGGATACGTTACCTAACACCATGTTCCGCGTAGAACTTGAAAACGGGCACGTGGTTACCGCTCATATCTCCGGTAAAATGCGCAAAAACTACATCCGCATCCTGACGGGCGACAAAGTGACTGTCGAGTTGACCCCGTACGACCTGAGCAAAGGCCGCATTGTCTTCCGTAGTCGCTAAGTTGTTGTCCACATCTCGCGTTTGTGGCAATTAACTGAGCGCGAAAAAAAAGGCCGGATTTTCATCCGGCCTTTTCTTATCTGCAACTCAACACATCAGTGCACAGTCCCTTCGGTTTTCCGTTTTTCCGCACTCAGGAAATGGTAGGTCAGCTGGTTTTTTTCTTTATCCAGCGCCACCGAGACTGAACCGCCATCCACTAATGAACCAAACAGCAGTTCGTTAGCCAGTGGTTTCTTCAGATTCTCCTGCACGGCACGTGCCATTGGACGGGCACCCATCGCTTTGTCGTAACCTTTATCCGCCAGCCAGTCACGAGCATCATCACTGACTTCCAGCGAGACGCCTTTTGCATCCAGTTGCGCTTGCAACTCGACGATGAACTTATCCACCACCTGATGGATCACCGCGGTATCCAGATGACGGAACCAGATAATGTTATCCAGACGGTTACGGAACTCAGGCGTAAAGATCTTTTTGATCTCTTCCATCGCGTCGGTGCTGTTGTCCTGCTGAATCAAACCAATCGACTTACGCTCAGTTTCGCGAACACCGGCGTTGGTGGTCATCACCAGCACCACATTGCGGAAGTCCGCTTTGCGGCCGTTGTTATCGGTCAGCATGCCGTTATCCATCACCTGCAGCAGCAGGTTAAAGACATCCGGGTGCGCTTTCTCGATTTCATCCAACAGCACCACCGCATGCGGATGCTTAATCACCGCATCGGTGAGCAAACCACCCTGATCGAAACCAACATATCCCGGAGGTGCACCGATCAAACGGCTAACGGTGTGGCGCTCCATATACTCGGACATATCGAAACGCAGCAGCTCAATCCCCAGGGCCTTCGCCAGTTGAACCGTCACCTCGGTTTTACCGACGCCGGTTGGACCAGCAAACAGGAATGACCCCACGGGTTTACGATCCTGACCGAGACCGGCACGGCTCATCTTGATCGCTTCAGTCAGTGCTTCAATCGCGTTATCCTGGCCAAACACCAGCATTTTCAGACGATCGCCGAGATTTTTCAGCGTGTCGCGATCGGTGGCTGACACACTTTGCTCTGGGATACGCGCAATACGAGCCACCACAGATTCAATATCAGACACATTGACCGTTTTCTTACGCTTACTCACCGGCACCAGGCGCGCACGCGCACCTGCTTCATCTATCACGTCAATCGCCTTATCCGGCAGATGACGATCGTTGATGTATTTCACCGCCAGTTCCACAGCTGCACGCACTGCCTTCGCGGTATAACGCACATCATGGTGAGCTTCATACTTCGGTTTCAGACCGTTAAGAATCTGCACGGTTTCTTCGACAGAAGGTTCGGTAATGTCGATCTTCTGGAAACGACGCGCCAGCGCACGATCCTTCTCAAAGATGTTACTGAACTCCTGATAGGTGGTTGAACCCATCACGCGGATTTTTCCGCCGGAGAGCAACGGTTTGATCAGGTTAGCGGCATCCACCTGTCCACCGGACGCGGCACCCGCACCGATAATGGTGTGAATTTCATCGATAAACAGGATGCTACTGGTGTCTTGTTCCAGCTGTTTGAGCAGCGCTTTGAAACGTTTTTCAAAATCACCACGGTACTTGGTACCCGCAAGCAGCGAACCGATATCCAGCGAGTAGATGGTGCAATCTTTCATCACTTCCGGAACATCGCCCTGCACAATGCGCCAGGCCAGCCCTTCCGCAATCGCGGTTTTACCCACGCCAGATTCACCCACCAGCAGCGGGTTATTCTTACGGCGACGGCACAATACCTGAATGGCACGCTCCAGCTCTTTATCGCGGCCGATCAGCGGGTCGATTCCGCCGACACGAGCAAGCTGATTAAGATTGGTGGTGAAGTTTTCCATACGTTCCTCCCCGCCTGCTTGCTCTTCGTTAACCGGATTCTCCGCATTGTTCTGCGGCTGGCCCGGCTCGTCTTTACGCGTACCATGGGAGATGAAGTTCACCACATCGAGGCGGCTGACTTCGTGTTTGCGCAGCAGGTAAGCCGCTTGAGACTCCTGCTCGCTGAAAATGGCGACCAGCACGTTCGCGCCTGCCACTTCGCTGCGACCGGATGACTGGACATGGAATACCGCACGTTGCAACACGCGCTGGAAGCTGAGCGTTGGTTGAGTATCACGCTCCTCTTCACTGGCTGGCAGCACCGGCGTAGTTTGTTCGATGAAGGCTTCGAGTTCCTGTCGCAGAGCCACGATATCCACCGTACAGGCTTCCAGTGCCTCTCTGGCCGACGGGTTGCTAAGCAATGCCAGCAACAGATGCTCGACGGTCATAAATTCATGACGGTGCTCGCGCGCTCTGGCGAAAGCCATGTTTAAACTGAGTTCCAGTTCTTGATTGAGCATTTGGCACCTCCCCCAATTATCGCTCTGACGACCTTTCCCCTATATGGAGACGGGCTCAGGCTTTTTCCAGCGTACACAGCAACGGATGTTCATTCTCTCGTGCGTAATTGTTCACCTGGGCGACTTTGGTTTCCGCCACTTCTGCAGTGAATACACCACAAATCGCCTTTCCGTGGTAGTGAACTTTCAACATCAGTTGCGTTGCACGTTCAACATCATAAGAAAAGAACTTTTGCAGAACGTCAATAACAAATTCCATAGGTGTATAATCGTCATTATTCAGAATGACTTTATACATCGAAGGCGGCTTTAACCCTTCGCGTACTTTATCTTCGGCTAGATGTTCAAAATTAAGCCAGTCGTTTGTGTTTGCCATAATGTTCCGTCGAAATTCTGCGTTACGATTGCGCGCATTTCTGCGCCCATTCCTAAGTTTAACATGTCTGTCAAGCCACCTTTCCCTTAAGAAAAAACGGCCCTAAAAGCCCATGCGCGACCTGTATCACAAAATTTGCAATAGCGTTAACTGCCTCAAATTTTGATGAATTTCTCCCCGTGCGCCAGGGCCGTTTGCTTGACGATAAGGACCGTTTCTCTACATTCTACTTACACAAGCTGATTGAGTTTTAAACAAACTCGACTCACAGCTTCAATGACCTCACCTACTGTTCAAAATGTCTTGCGAGGGAAGTAAAAGCATGGAGACGGGTACTGTTAAATGGTTCAACAACGCCAAGGGCTTCGGCTTTATCTGTCCGATTGGCGGCGGCGAGGATATCTTCGCGCACTACTCCACGATTCAGATGGAGGGATACAGAACGCTGAAGGCCGGCCAGCAGGTTCAGTTCGATGTCCATGAAGGGCCAAAAGGCAATCACGCCAGCTTGATTGTGCCCTGTGAAGTCACGCAAGTCGCCTGACGCGCGCCTCTTCATTCATTCTGACCACTCCCGAAAAAAAATGCCAGCCGCAGACGCTGGCATTTTTCTTTTGCGGATTTTCCCGCCCCTCAATCTGCACGTCCGCGAGCTAACCACATCACGCGAGCAAACAGCTGATCCAGTAACGAGGGAATCGCATGCGGCCCACGCTCTGCCGCCGCCATGGCTACCGCAATCGCCAATTCGGGTTTCGAGCTGTGATGAATCGCTTTAGTAATAATACGCCGCGCATTCATCGGCACGTTTAACGGCAGGTGCGCCATGTCGTGATAAACGTCGCTGAACCCCTGCTTATAGAGAAAATGTTCTATATCCGGGGCCGGGAACTGCGTCAGATGATCGTCTTGCTGCTCATGCTCCTGCAACTGGCTCCGTGCGCTGGCTGCATACTTATTGCCCGCTTCGTCGCCGTCAGTCAACACATGCCAGGCAATGCCCATGCGTCTGGCAAACTTCAACAGCGGCTTAAGACCAGACTGCGCAAATTCGATGACTTTGACCCCTTCGCCGCAAAATGGTAACCGCGCTGCCGTGCCAGTTCATTGATGATCCACACTTCCGTCTCCCCCTCCACCAGCAACCAGCAGCGGGCAAAGAGTGCCGAGGGGCGATTCACGCGGATATGAAAGCCAATACGGCGGCTCTCCTCAGCGCTCAATCCTTCAGGACCAATCCGCCATGCCGCAACGCGTGTAGGTTCACGCACCAGGCGACAAATATTCTCTAACGGCACCTGAGATAACAGCTCCCCCGAATTGGTGGTGGTGATTTTTTGCAGCGGCATTAAATCCAGCAGATTCCACGCCACTGACAGCATAATTGGATGCAGTCGCGTTTCCGGATCCTCCACCAGCAACAATGGATGAGCGCCCGGCGGCAGCGCTTCATTGCCGTGCGCCTGAATCAGTAAAGAGAACATGCGCAATAAAATGACCTGCCGACTGCGTGATTCCGTTCCCGCAATCAGGTGGTTAAGCTTGTCGAGTGAACGCCAGCCTTGCGAACCATCGCGTAATTCAGGTGCGACACGCGCCGCGCTGACCCCCGGTTGCTGCACAAGGAAGTAGTGCTCCAGCAATTGCTGCATGGTGTGCAAGCCCTGACGCAGTAAATCGTCGCTCAGATTCTGCGGCTGCACCACCAAATCCCGGGTTAATTTCTCGACTTCCTGTGACAATTCACTCAGCGTCGTGGCCCGGCGGTCCGCATCGGTGCTGCTGTGCCGTCCACGCCGGCCAAAGCGCGCATCGCGCAGTCTGAGCACGGGATAGAAGGCACGCAGATGGGCCAGCGCCGCCTCAGTGCCTTCCATCGCCAGCACATCGCCATTTTGGTCGATGAAGCGCCAGGTGGTTTTCACACCATGCTCGTTGCGGCGCGCACGGGTGCTGAAGCGGATAAAGCGCCCGATTTCATCGCGCTGCCAGAAAGGCTGGAACACTGCTTCGTCATCGCCCGCTTGTGCTCGAAAGCGAAACACCAGTTGCAGCTGGTGCAGGCGTGCTTCCAGATCGCCCGGTGGGAAGTGAAAATCATGTTCGGTAAACTGATAAGGTTCAGTCGCAGGCGCCAGTAATAATGTCAGCGCATCCAGCAAGCTGGATTTACCCCAGGCATTTTCACCAATCAGCAGATTGGTATCAGTAAGCGGCAACGACAGCCGATTGATGCCACGAAAACCGCGAATATCGATATGTTCCAGAAACATCATGCTATCCCTTGAGTGCTTTGCCTGAGCATGGTTCGCCTCGTTAAGTTGGTCAAGTTAATGCACGGGTAAAAGGTTTACACTTCAACTGTTTTCCGATAGCTTGCGGCCCTCTCCCACGGATGGAAACGCTCTATGTATGGCTTGATCATCATTCTGCTGCCACTGATTGCTGGCTATTTACTGCATGTGACCCGTGCCAATCTGCTGCGCGGCGTCGCCCGCATGCTGAGCGCACTGGTGTACATCATCCTGTTTTTTATGGGCACCAGTCTCGCTTTCCTCGATAACCTCAGCAGTAATCTGCTCACCATTTTTCATACCGCGTTGATCAGTATGCTGTGCATTCTCGCTTGTTCCTTGATGGCTTTCTGGCTACTGGAGAAGCGCGTGCCGTGGCATCACCCGCACAAGCAGCAAGCCCTACCTTCACGTCTGCACATGGCGCTGGAATCCCTCAAGCTGTGCGGCTCGGTACTGGGCGGATTCCTGTTGGGATTAAGCCAGTGGTCAATTCTGCGCCACGCATCAACCATCAGTGAATATGCCCTGATGCTGATGTTGTTCCTTGTCGGTATTCAACTGCGCAGCAGCGGCATGACCTTGCGTCAAATCACGCTCAATCGTCGCGGCATGCTGGTAGCCGCGGTGTCGCTATGCAGCGCCTTGATCGGTGGAATGCTGGCCGCATTATGGCTCGATTTGCCAATCAAAACCGGCCTGGCGCTTGCCAGCGGCTTCGGCTGGTACTCGCTGTCCGGTATTCTGATGACCGAATCCTTCGGCCCGGTTATCGGCAGCGCGGCCTTCTTTAACGACCTGCTGCGTGAGCTGATCACCATCATGTTAATTCCGCTACTGATCAGCCGTCAGCGCAGCATGACGCTGGGATTGAGTGGTGCCACCTCAATGGATTTCACCCTGCCGATTCTGCAACGCACTGGCGGCATGGAGATTGTTCCAGCGGCGATCGTGCACGGTTTTATCATGAGCTTATTAGCGCCGATTCTTATCGCGTTGTTCTCCGCCTGACCGCAGAGCGCATTTTTTCACGGCTGCGCGCCGTCTCCATCGTCTACGCTTTCTGACTGACACGTTTCCGCCATCGGGATGGATGGCCAAACACCAGAAAGAGAAAGGAGCGAACGATGAAGCAAACTGTGGCGGCACTGCTGGCCAAAACCCTGGAAAATGCGGGCGTAAAGCGCATCTGGGGCGTGACGGGCGATTCGCTCAACGGGCTGAGCGACAGCCTCAACCGCATGGGAACCATCGAATGGATGCCCACGCGCCATGAAGAAGTGGCGGCTTTTGCTGCCGGTGCTGAGGCTCAAATCAGCGGCGAACTGGCGGTATGTGCCGGTTCCTGTGGCCCCGGAAACCTCCATCTGATTAACGGACTGTTCGATTGTCATCGCAACCACGTTCCGGTACTGGCGATTGCCGCACATATCCCTTCCAGCGAAATCGGCAGCGGCTATTTTCAGGAGACGCATCCGCAGGAGCTCTTCCGCGAATGCAGCCATTACTGCGAATTAGTCTCTAACCCTGAGCAGTTGCCGCAGGTTTTGGGGATTGCGATGCGCAAAGCCATCCTTAATCGTGGCGTATCCGTGATTGTTATTCCCGGCGATGTGGCGCTGAAACCGGCACCTGAAGGCGCACGCAGTGAATGGTATCCACCGCAGTTGCCACATATTGTGCCCAACGCCAACGAGATTGCCCGCCTGGCTGAAACACTGAACGGCGCAGAAAATATTACGTTGATGTGCGGCAGCGGCTGTGCCGGCGCGCATGCAGAAGTGGTGAAGCTGGCAGAAACGCTGAAAGCGCCGGTAGTGCATGCCATGCGCGGAAAAGAGCACATCGAGTACGATAATCCTTACGACGTCGGCATGACCGGCTTAATCGGCTTCTCATCCGGTTATCACGCCATGATGAACGCCGACACGCTGGTGCTGTTGGGTACACAGTTCCCTTATCGCCCGTTTTATCCGGCTGATGCCAATATCATCCAGATTGATATCAATCCCGCCAGCCTTGGCGCACACAGCCATGTCAATATGGCGCTGATTGGGGATATCAAAGCCACATTGCAGGCGCTGCAGCCGCAGCTCAACAGCAAAAGCGATCGTCATCATCTCGACAGCGCGTTGGAACACTATGTGGATGCGCGAAAAGGTCTGGATGAGCTGGCCACCGCCAATGATAAACAGGCGATTCATCCGCAATATCTGGCGCAGCAAATCAGCCATTACGCAGCTGAAGATGCCATTTTCACCTGTGATGTCGGCACGCCCACCGTATGGGCCGCGCGTTACCTGAAGATGAACGGCAAGCGCCGTTTGCTGGGATCGTTCAACCACGGTTCGATGGCTAACGCGATGCCACAGGCACTCGGCGCTCAGGCAATCGATAAGCAGCGTCAGGTCGTGGCGCTGTGCGGTGATGGCGGCTTCAGTATGTTGATGGGCGACTTTATTTCGGTGGCACAACTGAAACTGCCGGTGAAGCTGGTGATCTTCAATAACAGCGTGCTGGGCTTCGTGGCGATGGAGATGAAAGCCGGCGGTTACCTTACCGACGGCACCGATCTGGAGAACCCGGATTTTGCCGCCATTGCCACCGCCTGCGGTATTAAAGGCATTCGCGTCGAGAAAGCCTCTGAACTCAACAGCGCGCTAGAACAGGCGTTTGCGCATGATGGTCCGGTACTGATCGATGCGATCACCGCTAAGGAAGAGCTGTCGATGCCGCCGCAGATCAAAGCCGAGCAGGCCAAAGGATTCAGCCTGTATATGCTGCGCGCGATTCTGAATGGACGGGGTGATGAGATTGTTGAACTGGCGAAAACCAACTGGCTGAGGTAAAACGGATAACCAGGCCAGATAACTCACAACGCGGGCGCTCAGCCCGCTTTTTTGTTTCAGGAGAGCGATGTGATCGATTTACGCAGTGATACCGTAACCCGCCCAAGTGCCGCCATGCTGGATGCGATGATGGCCGCCGAAACTGGCGATGATGTCTATCGTGACGATCCCACCGTCAATGCGCTGGAACTCGAGGCCGCCCGTCTGAGTGGCAAAGCCGCAGCGCTGTTCTTCCCGACCGGCACGCAAGCCAACCTGGTGGCGCTGCTGTGTCACTGCCAGCGCGGCGATGAATATATCGTCGGTCAACAGGCACATAACTACAAATACGAAGCGGGTGGCGCGGCGGTACTGGGCAGTATTCAGCCACAACCGATCTCGCACGCCGAGGATGGGTCGCTGCCGCTGGCGGAGATTGTTGCCGCGATCAAACCCGATGATATCCACTTTGCGCGCACGCGCCTGCTGAGCCTGGAAAACACCCATCACGGCAAAGTGCTGTCGCAGAGCTATCTGGAACAAGCGTGGAAGTTAACGCGCGAACACAAACTGGCGCTGCACATTGATGGTGCCCGTATCTTCAACGCCGTGGTGGCGCAAAATGTTGAGCTAAAGGATATCGCGCGTTATTGCGACACGCTGACCATCTGCCTGTCCAAAGGACTCGGCACCCCGGTGGGTTCACTGCTGTGCGGTGATGAAGCCTACATTGAGCAGGCGCGTCGCTGGCGTAAGATGACCGGCGGCGGCATGCGTCAGGCGGGCATCCTGGCGGCGGCGGGTCTGTACGCGCTGAAGCACAACGTGGCGCGCCTGAAAGAAGATCATGACAATGCGGCCTGGCTGGCTGGGCAGCTCAGCGCCATTGGGGTTGAGGTACTGAATCAGCACACCAACATGTTGTTTGTGAAAGTACCGGCGGATCAGGTTGACGCCCTGAAAAGCTGGATGCACTCCGGCGATGTGCTGATGAGCGTGGGTCCGGTCACGCGTATTGCCACCCACCTCGATGTCAGCCGCCAGGATTTACAACGTCTGGTTGCGCACTGGCAGGCGTTTTTAGCGTAACAGAGCGCAAAGTGTCTTGCGGGGACGGCTTTCGGGCCGTCCACAAGCTCACCAACGCGAGGCCCTGTTTCAGCCGCACCGTATTTCGCCAGCTGCGCCCGAGCTATCGCCAGCGTTTCTGCATCGGCGATGTCATACACCGTCTCTTCACTGCGCTGCGCCGTATTTCGCCAGCAGTGCCCGAGCTATCGCCAGCGTTTCCGCATCGGCGATGCCATAC
>NZ_CAJCKS010000052.1:0-32976 GCF_903970985.1 Pantoea sp. ME81
ATACGCCATTCGCACCGCCCTGATCGTAACTCAGCCCCACCGAACCACCGGTTGCCACTACGCCGCCCCAGGTTTTGCCGCCGTTGGCCGACGGATCGCGTGCACCGGCATAGGCCAGCAGCGAGCTGGAGATCGGTCGGCGTGAAGCGGTGAACGTCACGCCAATATCTTCCACGTCGGTTTTCCAGCTCAGACCGCCCACCCAGTTAGTGACTTCAAAGCCGAGCGGTGTGGTGCCGATATCGCCAGACCAGCGATCGTTATGCCAGCCAACGCCTATCGCCGTGCCTTCATCACGCTGGGTAAAGTCGCGGCTACAGCCACCGGAGTTATCATCATTACAGCTACCAAAGCGTTCGCTGTGGCTGCCATTGCTGGTAGAGAAAGTGCCCGCTGATACCAGAACATGATCGACGCGTAAAAAGCTGCGCCCGTCGGCCAGCGGTGTCTCCGCCTGCATCATGGTGGTATGCGCGGTGAAATCGGAGATACCGCCGGTGCCTTTATCGCGCGAATAATCCTGTTCGAGCGTGAAGGTGGTGTCCTGCTGACGATAGAGATCGGCGGCATCGCTGCGAATGCCGCGCTTCAGCCAGTCATCACTGGCATCGTTACGCGTCAAACGGGTGTAGCTGTCATTATCCTGCGGCACGTCGGGGCTGATGCCGCTGGCGGCCATCGCCAGGCGATAATCCTGCTGCGCTGCATCCGGCTGTTGCTGCTGTGTTTCCAGCCGTGCGGCATCGCGATACACCAGCGCTTTGCTTTGCGACGGGGCTTCTTTGGCAGCACGGGTTTTTAAATCATCGAATAGCTGCTGCGCATGCGCCGTATCGCCGCTGTTTTGCCAGGCCAGCGCCACGCGGCGTCCGCTGTTGATATTTTGCTGCGCCACGCTGGCAGGTAAAGCCTGCAGCGCTATGCGTGCTTCGTCTTTGCGTTTCAGGGCGATAAGGGCTTCGATGCGGCCCAAGGCAGCGTCATTATTGGTGGCATCCTGCTGCAGGACACGTTGGTAACTTGCCAGCGCCGATTTCGCGTCGCCGCGTTCAAGAGCCCAATCCGCCAGGGTGATATCACGTCGCGTCGAGGCCGGCTGCTGTTGCAACAGCGCCAGCGCGGCAGATTCATTGCCGTTGGCGCGCAGCTCACTGGCGCGGGCGTAGACTTTATCCTGCGTTAAGCGGCCCGCCAGCTCGTGCATATTGCTGTCCCAACGCGTTTCCGGCAGGCGATGCAGTGCCGCCAGTGCCGCATCATCCTGATCGCCGGACGAGAGCCACAGCGCCCAGGCATAGAGCGCGGCGGGTTCCTGCGCGTGCTGACGCACCATGGCATCCATCACCTGGGCGCCCTGTGCTTCTTCGCCACTGCTGCGTAGCGCACCGGCTAAACGATACGAGAGCCAGATATCGTTGGGGTTATCCTGCGCGGCCTGGCGATATTTCACCACCGCCTGATGCCACTGACCTTGCTGGGCCAGCGCATCCGCTTCAGCCCGCAGGCTGTCGCTGCGCAGTGAACGCAACGTCTCCGCCAGCGACCGCTGTTGCGCGGTGGGCAGGGCATTGATAAACGCCATCGCGCGAGCAGGTGACTGCTGCTGATACAGCGCGGCCAGTCGGCGCACGGCGGTGGTATTGCTGCGATCCAGGCGCAGCGCCTGTTGCCAGTACTGTTCTGCCTGCGCGTCGTTTTTACGCGCCTGCGCGACATCACCGAGGCCAATCAATGCCCAGCTGTCACGGTTATCCATGGCCTGCGCACTGCGATACTGGCGTTCCGCACCGGCCACATCGCCTTTTTTTAGCGCGTCGTCACCGTTGTTGATCGCCAGCCAGTAGCGGTTGGTTTGCAACAGTGATTGCCACTTGCCAATCTGGGTGCTGGCCTGTCCGGCCTGAATCGCTTTCTGCAGCCAGCCGATCGCCGCTGCGCGGTTATTGGCTCGCGCCTGCGCCTGACCCATCGCGCCCATCAGTTCGGCATCATTCGGGTTGGCTTTCAGCGCGGCGCTGAGTGACGCGATGGCACCTGCGCCTCCACCGGCATCCACCAGCGCCAGCCCGCGCATGCGTTGACGGTAAGCGGGATCGGCCAGCAGCTTCTGCTGTCGGGCCAGTTCTTCCTCGCCGCGTTGTTGCGCATCACCGGAAGTGAATACCTGCAGATACTGCTTCAGACTGGCAACAGTACTGTCTGACACCGGCTGATTTTGAATCTGTTGCAGCCAGAGTTCGGAGGCGGCATCACGCCCGCCGTCACGATTGGCCAGACGACGCAGCTGCACCAGCGCCTCGCCTGGCTGATTGTTATCAAACGCCATGCGCGCCAGCTGCAGTTCAACCCCGATATTGCCGGGATAACGCGCTTCCAGCGCCTGCAACTGGCGATAAGCGGTGGGCTGCTGACCGGGTAAACGTGCCACCAGTCGCCAGTATTCCAGTTCAGTATTCACATCCGGGAACACGCCGTGGAACAAGGCATCCCAGGCCGTTTTCGCTTCTTCAACGCGTCCTGCGGTGGCCAGCAAACGTGCCTGCTGCAGTTGCTGGCGCCCTTCAGCGCTCATCAGACGCAGGCCGGTTTCCGATTCACGCGTCGCCACGTCATTCGGCGCCACTTTCTTCAGTTCATCCAGCAGCGTCTGCGCTTTCGCCTGATCGCCCTGACGCAGTGCCATGCGAATTTGCGCCGCCAGCACCTGCGGATTATCAGGATCGATTTTTTCCAGGCGATAAAGCGACTGCTGCACCAGATCATACTTGTTGGTGGATTCACCGGTGCGAATCTGCATCAGCAGCCAGGCCACCGGTGACACCTGCGGGCCCTCGGCTGCCATGCCGGAGCCCGCCAGGATAGTGGCAATCAGCAGACCGAGTGGCAGTTTATTCATCGTCTTCCAGCTCGGCCAGGCGGCGACGGCTCACCATGCGCATCAGGCGCCATGCCATCAGAGCAAACAAGATCACCACCACCACGGCACAAATCGCCAGCCACACCGGATGCGTTGCCAGCAGATTCCACAGCCGCTCCCACCACGGCAGATGACCGACGAAGTAGGTATCGCCGACGCGCACGCTGGTGACGCCCGACTCGCGCACAACGGTAGCAGAACCGAACACGGCGGCGCGCTTGCCGCTGTCGAGCAGGGCATTATTCAGCAGATCCCAGCCGCGCGGGCTGTCGGCCAGCAGCGCAACCACGCTGCGCTGATCGTTAAACGGCGACTGGAAGCCGACGATGGCACCCATCGGGCCGCGTGAGCGGATACCGGTCTGGCTCTCTACCGCACGATCGCTGGCGGACACCGGTACATTCTGCGCGGTAATCGGGCGTGATGGCATGTTGATCCAGCTACGCGCCGCATCCGCCAGCAGGTTGATCTTTTTGTCATCCTGCAGATCCTGCGGAATGCCGCCGATCATGAGCAGGTCTGCGTCTTTATCTTTTGCCTGGTTCCAGTCATCGCTCATCTGCACGCGCAACGCCGGATAGCCGGTCTGGGCACCGATGGCGCCCAGTGCGTTCAGCATAGTGCTCACTTCACCGTTCGCGGGCTTCGGCTGTACTAACACCAGCGTCTGCGCCAAATCGGCGTAACGGCTGTAAGGAAAACCGGCGTTGGCGTACGCGCCCAGTGAAGGCATTTCGATGTAGTGGCGATAGCCGGAGAAGTCGATGCTGGAGTTGTCATCGATCACCACATGGTGGCCCACCGCGGTGACGGTTTCGCAACGGCCGTCGGCGGTGCCACCAATAAAGGTGTTGGCGTAATCAAAGCTGAAGCGCAGTTGGTTGACCACGCCGAGGCGCAGCGCCGGGATGGTCAACTGGCGGTTGCTGTCCTGCAGGCCTTGCATGAGCGGAATGCGCATGATCTGCTGGCCTGCCGTGTCTTTCGGCGTCAGCGGGTAATCCTGCATGAACTGATTGTTCAGATGCACCGCCAGGCGCGAGCCATCTTGCTGGATCGGCGAGGTGTAGCGGTAAATCAGATCCATGTCGATGCCGCGCGCACGCACCAGGAACAGGTCCGGCGGCAGGTTCAGCGTCAGACTGATCGGGTTCGGCTGCAAACCATCGGCCTGTAGCTGGTTCTGATACTGCGTCAGCTCGGCAAACGTGGTGCGGCGATCGGTGCGCACCCAGTTTGGCGCATCATAGGCCTGACGCGGTGCCAGCATTTTTACACTGTCAATGGTTGAGGTATCCCCGCGCAGCAGCAGTTCGCCTTGCGCAATACCTTCGACGGCGGTCAGCAAATCGTTGTCATCGCGGCCGAGAATCAGCAGCATTTTTTCGTAGGGATTGTCCGGCTGGCTCACCATTTCCACCGTGGGTTTCTCCACCGGTGGCAGATCTTTCAGGAAGTCCGGGCGATGATCGTTGGTGGCAAACACCACCGCATGCTGTTCTTTTGGTAGCTGGTTATACAGGACCGGGAAGGATTGACCACGCCACTGTGCTTTGCTGCCGAACCACGAAGCCAGAATCCCTGCGGCACGCTGCTGCAGCAGGTTAGGCTGATTGCTGAACACCATCGGCAATTGCAGTGGGCGGCTGTCGCGGGCATCAAAGAACGGTTCCGGGAAGTGCGACAGGTCGTTCTTCAACGGCAGCTTTTGCAGCGTCAGGTCGAGTTTGCTCTCTTTACCGATATCCATCCAGATGGTGCTGTTGGCCGGGTTTTCACACACGTTGGCGTAGTGGCCCACCAGTTCAAGGCGCACGCGGTTAAAATCGCCAATAAAACGCGGATCGATCGGCAACTGAGTTTGATTTTCTTTGCCCAGCTGATCGGCGGTCACGGTGACCAGTCCCACCAGCTCATCGTTGAGATAGACCTTGAGCTGCGACAGCGTCGGAATCAGCGCCGGTGAAGGGCGATAGCTGAGCGTCAGCATGGCGCGTGTCACCACTTCATCACTGCGCACGCCGAACTCGATCTGGCTGGTAGGCTCGGTGCCGCGCAGCGTCATGCTGCCCGGCGGCGGCGCGACCTGATTAAACAGCAGTTGGCTGTCGCGCAGCGGGGCATTGGCATCCAGCGGCTGGCTGACGACCGGCAGCGGTATCTGTGCGCTGGCGCGCGGTGCTTCAGGGGCAGAAGGCTGCGGTGCGGCCTGTGCCAGCGTTGCAGTGCCCAGCAGCAGGGCAGTAAACCAGCTCAGTTTTCTCGTCATGGTCATATCATCAACTTATGAAAAATCGGTTTTGATTGCCGCAGGTGCGCGGCTAATGCCCTGCGGCAGCAGTGTTGCCAGCCAGCTCACCAGGGAAGTCAGTGCACGGAAAAGACGGCGCAGCGGGGCAGGGCCATACTCCGCCAGACGCAGGTAACCTTTGAAACCCAGCACCATAATATCGGCCAGACTCTGCACCGGTTTATCTTCCGGGAAGCCGTCCTGCCACAGCGCCCAGGTGTCGGCGCGGGCGAAGGTACACTGGATAAATTCAATATGCTGGCGGGTGGTGAGCTGATGCAGGCGAATCCCCGCGCGACGGCCAAATACACGCTGAACCTGGCACGGGAAGCTGAACTCCTGCTGGCCACGGCGCAGCAGCAGCCACACCGGCTCATCCTCTTTCAGTGCATCCGCCTCACGCAGTTCGACACCGACACCACCATCTGAATAGTCGCGCAGGGTGCACGGCACCATATGGCCATCTTCACGTGCAATGGCGGCGGGCATGGCGATCTCCACGCGATGTGCTTCACGAATCTGGCGCGCTTCCACCGAAACGGCTACGGCACCGCCGAGAATAATCATGTTGTACACCACCCACACCAGGCTGACCCAGATGGTGAGTAACTCGTTAGCCGGGCCATACGCCATGCGCCAGAACGCCATGCCGATGCCCGCGATATTCAGCAGCACTAGCATCATGTAGGGCTTGGTGATCACCCAATCGAGGTGACGCTCTTCGACCAGGCCACCTTTTGCGGTGACGTTGAACTTGCCTTTGTGCGGGTTGAACAGCGCGACGGTGGTGGGACGCGCGATGTACCACGCCAGCACGGTTTCATACACTTCACTCCAGAACGAGTGACGCCAGCGTCCCTGAATACGGGAGTTGGTCAGGCTGGTGTGCACCATGTGTGGCAGTACATAGATTGCAATCGCCAGCGCCGGCGCGTAGATGATGTAGGCGTGGCATAGCAGAAACGCCAGCGGTGCCAGCAGGAAGATCAGACGTGGAATCCCGGCGAGGAAGTGCAACATGGCGTTGGCGTAGCACAGCCGCTGTACCAGCTTTAGGCCCTTGCCCATCAGCGGATTGTCGAGGCGGAAAATCTGCACCATGCCGCGCGCCCAGCGAATACGCTGGCCGATGTGTGCGGACAAACTCTCGGTGGCGAGGCCCGCCGCCTGTGGAATACGGATATAGGCGGAAGTGTAACCCTGACGATGCAGACGTAGCGAGGTGTGCGCATCTTCGGTTACGGTTTCCACCGCTATGCCGCCAATCTCATCCAGCGCGGCGCGGCGCAATACGGCGCAAGAGCCGCAGAAGAACGCCGCATCCCAAGTATCGTTACCGTCCTGCACCAGGCCGTAGAACAGCGAGCCTTCATTGGGTGTCTGGCGGAAGCGACCAAGGTTACGCTCGAACGGATCGGGCGAGAAGAAGTGGTGCGGCGTTTGCAGCATCGCAAGGCGGTGATCCTTCAGGAACCAGCCCATGGTCATCTGCAGGAAAGAGCGCGTCGGTACGTGGTCACAGTCAAAAATCGCCACGTAATCGCTGCGGCAGGCCCCTTTCAATGCGTGATTGATGTTGCCGGCTTTGGCATGTTCATGGGTAGGGCGCACCACGTAATTGATGCCCACGCTGGCGGCAAATTCGCGAAACTCCTCGCGGCTGCCGTCATCCAGAAGGTAGATGTTGAGCTTGTCCTGCGGCCAGTCGATGCCCATCGCGGCATAAATGGTTGGTTTCACCACGCTTAGCGGTTCGTTGTAGGTGGGCACCAGGATATCGACGCTGGGCCAGGATGTGATCTCGGGTGGCATGGAGACCGGCTGGCGATTGAGTGGCCACAGCGTCTGGAAATAGCCCAGTACCAGCACCGTCCATGAGTAGGTTTCAGCGCCAATCAACAGCAGACCGAATGTCAGACTCAGCGGATCGTCCCAGTTCAGGGTTTCAGTGTAGCGCCACCACAAATAACGACAGGAAATGGTGAGTGACAGCACAATCAGCATGATAGTAGAGAGGCGGCCCGGCACGCGACGCACCATCATCGCCAGGCCCCATAGCAGTAGCACGAAGACAAATTGCGTGGTGATGCCAAACGGCTGTGAAATACACAATAGCGCCAGCAGGCTGGCGACAATCGCCGCGACAATAAACAGCAGCTGGCGTACACGCGGTGGCAGTTTCTGCAACTGCTGTTCGGTACGCAGATGAATGCCCGTTTTCGCCATGTGCGCGGGAAGCGCTCCCAGCCATTGATAAAACTGCTGCCGCCAGCGGAACAGGGGGCCAAACGCGTTAAACCGTTTGCGCTCGCTGCGTGCGCTGTTGTCGAGCGGTAACACCAGCATCAGCCACAGGCTCTGCATGGCGTAACGCACAACGTCTAACGGGCGTGGACGTAACGGTGAGATTTGCGGATAGTATCGCTGACGCTGTTGCAGCAAGCGCTGCCAGCCGGGCATTTCCAGCCGTAGCAGCGACCAGGCGAGCACGCACCATAGCAGATGCAACATCACGGTTAAGCGGCCCGCGCCGTGCTGGCGCGCCACGCGGGCACGGCTTTGCAGCGCCTGCCAGGCCTGAGGTACCAGCAGCCAGCGCAACGGATTCACGCCGCACCGCCCGCAACGTTCAGCAATAGCCAGTTCGCCAGCGTATTGATTTCTTCGCTTGCCAGCGCATGAGGACGATATTCGCCCACCGGTTGTTTCATCATCAAGGCTTCTGCCAGTGCTTCATCGCGGTGAATCACCTGCGGAATCAGATTCTTTAGCGTGCGCAGCCACAGTTGATGCAGATCCTGTTGCAGCTGACTGTTGGCGTTGAATTGATTGATCAGAAACAGCGTGTGCGGCAAAAAACGCGGATGGTGCAACCGCAACTGGCAGTTAGCATCCAGCGATAGCACCTGCAGCAGGCGATCGGCGTGGAGGGCGAAGGATCGTTGCCACGGCAGCAGATCCGCTGGAAGGTCGAGGATCACCCAGCGATAGTGTGATTTCAGGGCCGGCAACGCCTTCAGCAACGGCGTGGCGAACGAGGTGTCGGCGTTTTGCAGACTTAAGCACTGCTGAGAGGTTAATGCGCCAAACGGCAGGAAATCGAGACCGGTTTGATAGCGCTGCGCGCACTGCTGCCACGGCTGCTGTTCCAGCAGTGCGGGAACCCAGCCCTGGGTGTGATTGAGCGGCAAGTTAAAATGGGCAGCCAGTTGATTCGAATCAGAAAAGTCGATGACCAGCACCGACTCCTGTAAAGCATTGAGCGCCCAGCCAAGTGCCGCACTGAGTGATGTTGCGCCACAACCGCCGCGCAAACCTTGTAAGGCAATGACCGGCATTAGCGTTCAGGCTCCTGGTCGGCGGATAATTCACGCAGCAGCGGCCAGCGCGTCAGCAGACTATTCAGTCGCTCTTCGCGGGCAATATCAATGTAACGAAATGCCTTAAGGGAAAAGGCTTCGCTCAGGGTATTAATGTCATCCTGATCTTCAGTGGTAGACGCGATCAGCGAAAAGGCATTCTCTGTTTTCATTACTTTTTGCCACCAAAAAACAGCAATGGATGAATTGTGGTTCTATTTTTTGTAAAGTTTAAACCCGGAAAAATGCGCAGACTATGTAAAAATCAATATCATTTGAGATAGCGCAGGTTTTAATTATTTCAGCAGTTCCAATCGTTGCCGTCTATATTAAACTAGCCTGGATTGTTCTGATCGCGAAACAAATATGAAAAATCGCTATGCGCTTGGCCTACAACAGGTTCAGCAGGAATTAGTTACCCTGCAAAATCCGGGGTTTTATTGGATTACCAGTCAGCGTCAGGAAGACGCGCGGGTACTGCTGCGTCAGGTGGTGAGCCATCAACAGGCGGCAACCCTGGTCAGTTCAGATGAGAAGCCTCAGTCTTTACTTACGCCGGACCCACTGACGGGCCCAGCGCGCATTCCCTTATTTTCGCTGCCAGCCAATAAAACCGGCCTGCAGCATCTGGAGAATGATTTCGCGCGTGTACTGAATAGCCGCAGTGGTTTAGTGCTGTTTTACAGCAACGCTGCGCAGTGGAGTAAATTATCCGAGGATGAACTCACGCTTTGGGTGAAACGCATGCGGCGGTTGTTGATCAAAAAACAAATCACGCTGTTACTGATCACCTCGGGGGCGTCGATTATTCATCTGCGTAACCATCTACAGCGTTATTTTCGCCAACTTGATGGTGTCGCACATTTAGAATTTCAACAGGATAGCTGGCAATATCGAATTAACTGGTGGTACTCCGCAGACAAATTACTGGCTGACCGTGCGATTCGCCTGAGTTGTAATGATAATCAATTCATTGCCATTAATGACGTTGAGCAAACCACCCCCCTTAGCCTTAATGATGAAAATCAGTTTCTGGCACAAGAGGGGGTGCTGGAAGGCGCACCGCCGCTTTCCAGCCAGTGGCAGCTGTTTAGTGATAATGAAAGCGTATTTTCGCGTGCGCAACAGGCCAACGCCGCCACGGTCATTTTTAGTCTGGCCCATAACCAGGATATCAATGCCCTGGCAAAAATGGTCCACAGTTTGCGCCGCTCACGCGGTAACGCATTAAAAATTGTGGTACGCGAAATCAGTACCAGTCTTAGGTATAGCGATGAGCGATTATTGCTGGCCTGTGGCGTCAATGCCATCGTGCCCGGCGCTCAAACGCTGTCGCGCTTTCTCACCACGCTGGAAGGGATTCAGGGCCAGCAGTTTACGCGTCATGTTCCGGCCAACTTGCCCGCGCTGATGCAGGCATTACAGCCGCTGCAGCAAAAAGGCTATTTGCAGCTGGAGCCGTTCTGCGCGGCGGTACAGCAGCTGATGAGCAATACGCTGCTGCCAGAAAACGACAAGGGGCTGATGGTGGCATTGCGCCCGGTGCCGCAGCTGAAACCTGAGCAGATTCTGACGCTGTGTAAACCGCGTCGTTTTGGTGATTTGGTGACGCTGATTAACGATCGCATCTATCTGTTTCTGTCATCCTGCCGCTTCAACGATTTGGATATTGCGTTGAAATCGATTTTCTCGCTGCCGCACGATGAGTTGTTTAGTAACCGCGTGGTGTGGTTCGAGGACAACCAGATTTTGTCGGAAGTGCACAAGATTCGTCAGCTGACGCCGGTGGCGCAGCGTGAAGTGCCGATGGCACCGATTGAGGCCCCGTGGGCAAACAAGGTGTCCGCTTCTGACCTGCGTGGGGCGCAAACCCCGCAACCTATTGTTCTCAATCTTGATGGAGATCGCCGCTGATGACACTGATGGATTGGGTGCAGGTGGCGATCCTGCTGTTATTAATTTTACTGTTCCTGAAATCGTTGTTTGTGCGCTGGTTACCGCGCAGTAGCACCAGCCTGCTGATGCGTCTGCTGCCACCGCGTGCGCTGAAGTCGGAAGGGCAGTGGCAACGCAAATCTGCTAAAACGGATACCAAACCGTAATGAGTGATAACAAACCTTCGACGCTGCACGCTTCGTGGTGGCGCGGTCTCGGCGGCTGGAATTTCTACTTCCTGATCAAATTTGGTCTGTTGTGGTACGGCTACCTTAATTTTCATGCGCTGAGCAATCTGGTGTTCCTGGCGTGGCTGCTGTTCCCGCTGCCGTCACGTCGTTTGCATCGTGTGCGTCACTGGGTGTCACTGCCGATTGGCTTTGCGCTGTTCTGGCATGACACCTGGCTGCCGGGACTGGAATCGATCATGAGCCAGGGTAGCCAGGTCGCAGGCTTCTCCTCAGCTTATCTGCTCGATCTGCTGGAGCGCTTTATCAACTGGCAAATGATTGGCGCAGGCTTTGTGCTGCTGGTGATCTATATGTTCGTGGCGCAGTGGATCCGCGTCACGGTGCTGGTTTCTCTGATGCTGATCTGGCTTAACGTGCTGACCATTGCCGGACCGGCGATGAATCTGCTGCCAACCAAAGCGGCGACACCGGAAGTGGCATTGAATAACCCTCCAGCCGCGACCAAAGCACCGGAGGGACTGGACCAGTCTGCACCACCGACCAGTGCCAATCTGACCTCCTGGCTCAATCGTTTCTACGACAGTGAGCGCCAGCGCGCCACCCATTTCCCGGATGCGCTGCCCGCGGATTCTCAGCCGTTTGATATTTTAGTGATTAACATCTGTTCGCTGTCATGGTCGGACATGGATGTAGCACAATTGCGTGACCATCCGCTATGGAAGCATTTTGATATCCTGCTGGACAACTACAACTCTGCCACCGGCTACAGCGGTCCGGCAGGGATTCGTTTGCTGCGTGCCAGCTGTGGCCAGACTTCACACTCTAATCTGTATAAGGCCACCGATCAGCGCTGTTACCTGTTTGATAACCTGGCGAAACTGGGCTTTAAGCAGGAACTGATGATGGATCATACCGGCGTGTTTGGTAACTACCTCAAAGAGCTGCGTGAAGAGGGCAATTTGCAGGCACCGCTGATGTCACAAGCGGGAATTGCGCCAGAATTGACCTCCTTTGATGGTTCGCCAGTGTTCAATGACGGGCAATTGATGCAGCGCTGGCTCGACGATCGGACTAAAAGCAGCGATGCGCGCAGTGCCACCTTCTACAACCTGATTCCGTTGCATGACGGCACGCGCGAGTTGGGCAGCACGCGCACCGCTGACTGGCAGCCGCGCGCTAAAATGCTGTTTGATCAGCTGGATACATTCCTGACCAATCTGGAGAAATCAGGACGCCGCGTGATGGTGCTGGTGGTACCGGAGCACGGTGCTGCGCTGCAGGGCGATAAAATGCAGATGTCTGGTCTGCGTGATATTCCCAGCCCGAGTATTACGCATGTGCCGGTGGGCATTAAGTTTGTCGGGATGAAAGCGCCACACCAGGGACAGCCGTTGAGCATTGATACGCCAACCAGTCTGCTGGCGATTTCCGAAATCATTTCCCGTGTGGTGGATGGTCAGGTGTTTAACGCGCCGAACGTCAATATGTCGGTGTTAGCGGATAATCTGCCGCAATCACCGGTGGTGTCCGAAAACGACAATGCGGTGGTGATGATGTATCAGGGTAAACCCTGGATTCGTCTGAACGGCGGCGATTGGGTGCCTTATCCGCAATAGCAGGGGTCGCGGCGCAAATTTTGCGCCGCGACTTTAACGTGCACAATTCCTAATCACCGATTTATCTCGTGTTTCCCGCCTTTTTTCGACTTTATCCCGGCGCATAAAAATGCTGACCTGCGATATACTCGCTGCGCATTTCATCTATACCCGTCATTCTTCAAGTTGCAGGTGCGTTGGCTGTGCTCATTTATCCCAGTCACTTACCTGAGTAAGCTCCTGGGGATTCATTCCCTTGCCGACTGCCTGCACCTTGAATAATTTAGGGTATACATAGTCGATTTAAGTGGTCGGGAGAGGGTTTTGTTGCGCGTCAGTCGCTCGTTAACGATAAAACAGATGGCAACGGTGTCCGCCGTGGCAATGGTGACCATCAGCATTTTTATCGTCATCCAGTTATTCCACTTTGTGCAGCAGCGCAGGATTGACTACGCCCAGCAGATGGAAAATATCGCGCACACGGTGCGCCAACCGCTGTCAGAAGCCGTTCTGAAAGGCGATATTCCGCAAGCTGAACGCATCCTGAATACGTTGAAACCGGCGGGCATCCTGTCTCGTGCCGATGTAGTATTGCCGAATGCGTTTCAGGCGCTGCACGCCGATTTTGTGCCGGAAAAACCGGTGCCGCGCTTCGTGGCACGTCTGTTTGAACTGCCGGTGCAAATCACGCTGCCGCTTTATTCGGTAGAACGTACTGGACTGCCGAAGCCTATCGCCTATCTGGTGCTGCAGGCCGACTCCTCTCGGGTATACCAGTTCCTGCTCAGCACGCTCTCCACCATGATTACCACCTATTTGCTGCTGGCGCTGATACTTTCGGTGTCGATTAGCTGGTGTATCAATCGCCTGATCGTCCATCCTTTGAGAAGTTTGTCGCGTGATTTGCAGGAGTTGCCACCGCAGGCCATTCTCACACACAAGCTCGACCTGCCGCATAATCATCGCGACGATGAAATCGGCATGCTGATCCGCAGCTACAACCGCAATCAACAGGTGCTGGAGTCGATTCATGATGAGATGAGTCGCATGACCACCCATTTTGCCGTGACCGACCTGCCCAACCGTGCCCTGTTCCTGGCGTTACTGGATCAGCACGCCAGCCATCGCCATAGCCGTCAGCCGTGGGGATTGATGGTGATTCGTATTGAAACGTTGCAGGAAGCTAATGGTGTACTGAGTGATGAACAGCGCGACACCCTGATGCTGACGCTGGTGGAGAAGATTCGTAGCACCGTTGACGACCACACCCTGCTGGCGCAAACCGGACCCAGTGATTTCGCGCTACTGATGAAGCGCGCGCACAACCCGTTCCGCGCCATGCGTCTGGCGCGCAACCTGATGATTCGCATTAACCAGCCGGTGAACCTGCATCAACTTCAGCTGCGTCCAAACGCCAGTATTGGCCTGGCGCTGCATGATGACAGTGTCGTCAGTGCCAGCGAGCAACTCGACCGCGCGACCTCGGCAATGATGTCGGCGCGTCATCAGGGCAAAAACCAGATTCTGTTCTTTGATCCGGCGCTGACTGAGCGGGCGCAAAAACGCCTGACGCAGGAGCACGATATCCTGCAGGGGTTGCAGGATGGTCAATTTGCACTTTATCTGCAGCCGCAAATCAATATGCAAACCGGTGAGCTGGCGGGCGCGGAAGCGCTATTGCGTATGCGTATGCCGGATGGCAGCTATGGTTTGTCAGAAGAGTTTATCGCCAGCGCGGAAGAGATTGGGGTGATTTCCGCGATTGGGCGCTGGGTGTTTGAAGAAGCCTGCCGCATCCTTGCCGCGTGGCAGAAGCTGGGCATCAATATTCCGCTGAGCGTCAATATATCGGCAGTTCAGTTGCGTGACCCCAGCATGGTGAGCCATTTGCAAGGCTTGCTGGAGCGCCATCGTATTGCACCCGGCAATTTCGTGCTGGAAATTACCGAAACCGCGCAGATTGGCGATGCCGAGCAAGCGATTTCGCTGCTGCGTTCACTGCAGCAAACCGGCGTGGCCGTGGCGCTGGATGATTTTGGCATGGGTTACTCCAATCTCAATTACCTGCATCAGTTTAAAGCGCTGCCGGTGAACAAGCTGAAGATGGACCGCAGTTTTGTCGCGGCGCTACCGGATGATGACACCATGGTGCGTATTGTCGCGGCGATTGCGGACATCATTCATCTTGATGTTATTGCTGAAGGTGTGGAAACCGATGAGCAGCGAGACTGGCTGCTGGCACGCGGAATTACTATAGGGCAAGGCTACTTATACGCTGAAGCGCTCCCTCTTAACGTCTTCAACCAACGCTGGCTTGACAGCTCGTCACATCCTGAATAATCACATTGTTTATTGATTTTCCTCACGAAATTGCAGTCATATAGTTTGCTGAAGCGTTTCAGTTCATAGTTAGAGTTTTGTAACTTTTGTAAGGAATGTAAGGGTATATTAATCCTGTTATCGGAGTGTTATTTTCCCGCAATCGGTAAGGTTTTTCGCTTCCAGGCGGCTTGCCGCATGCGTTCTCCATAATAACGGCGGTGAATTCCGTCTATACCTGGACACCTGTTATGAAACTGTTCAAAAGCCTCTACTTCCAGGTGCTGGTTGCCATCGGCATCGGCGTCCTGTTAGGCCACTACTATCCTGAGTTAGGCGCGCAAATGAAGCCGCTTGGCGATGGTTTCGTTAAGCTGATCAAGATGATCATCGCCCCCGTGATTTTCTGTACGGTGGTGACCGGTATTGCCGGCATGGAGAGCATGAAAGCAGTTGGACGGACTGGCGCAGTTGCGCTGCTCTACTTTGAAATTGTCAGCACCATCGCGCTGATTATTGGCCTGGTCGTGGTTAATGTGGTGCAGCCGGGCGCGGGGATGAACGTTGATCCCGCGACTTTGGATGCCAAAGCCGTGGCGGTTTACGCCCAACAGGCGCAAGAACAGGGTGTTGTTGCCTTCTTGCTTGATATTATCCCGGGTAGTGTGATCGGTGCCTTTGCCAGCGGTAATATCCTGCAAGTGCTGCTGTTCGCCATTCTGTTTGGTTTTGCTCTGCATCGTCTGGGTAACGCCGGTACTGTGATGTTCAACGTCATTGAGAGCTTCTCCAAAGTGATCTTCGGCGTTATCAATATGATTATGCGCCTTGCACCGATCGGTGCCTTCGGTGCCATGGCGTTTACCATTGGTAAATACGGCGTGGGCTCACTGGTGCAGCTCGGTCAGTTGATCATCTGCTTCTACATCACCTGCGTGCTGTTTGTGGTGGTGGTGTTAGGTTTGATTGCACGCTGGGCCGGCTTCAACATCTTCAAATTTGTCGCCTACATCAAAGAAGAGCTGCTGATCGTGCTGGGTACCTCTTCATCTGAATCTGCGCTGCCGCGTATGCTCGACAAGATGGAGAAGCTGGGTTGTAAGAAATCGGTGGTGGGTCTCGTTATTCCAACGGGATACTCTTTTAACCTTGATGGCACCTCGATTTACCTGACCATGGCGGCGGTATTCATTGCCCAGGCCACCAATGCGCACATGGATATCTTCCACCAGATCACGTTGTTAGTGGTGCTGCTGCTCTCCTCAAAAGGCGCAGCGGGCGTGACCGGCAGTGGCTTTATCGTGCTGGCGGCCACCTTGTCTGCAGTCGGACATTTGCCGGTAGCGGGTCTGGCGCTGATTCTGGGTATCGACCGCTTTATGTCCGAAGCGCGTGCATTGACCAACCTGGTGGGTAACGGCGTGGCGACGGTTGTCGTGGCGAAGTGGGTCGGTCAGCTGGATGAGAAGCAGATGAAAGCGACGCTTTCTTCAGCGAAAAAGGTCAATAACGCCTCACAAACCAGCGTCTGATCGTCTATTTGCGTTAATTTCCCGAGAAATGCCCGCTGTCGCTTGCCCTGACAGCGGGCATTTGCATAATAAACCCCATTGATTTTTTTCCCGATTTTTTACCTCGTTGCGCGACATCCTGACCTTCCTGTGGTCAAAGAGTCTGTTCTTCATTAAACGTGGCGGCTATGGGCCGCGCCGGTCACCAAAGATGTGACCGTACATGTCGCGATAACGAGCGTTGATCTGTTTATGTAGGGGTTCACATGCAGGGCACCAGAATTCGACTTTTGGTTGGCGGATTAATCCTTGCGGCATCCGGCTTTGGCGCGCACGCCGAGACACTCCAGCCCGATCCCGCGTGGCAGGAAGGCAAACTGGACAATGGTTTTAGCTGGCAGTTACTCACCACGCCACAACGTCCAAGCGATCGTATTGAATTACGTCTGATTGTTAACACCGGTTCACTGGTGGAGAGCGCTCAGCAAACCGGTTTCAGCCATCTGATACCGCGTCTGGCAATGGTGCACAACACCGCGCTGGATACCAATCAACAGCGTGCACTGTGGCAGCAAGCCATGGATCCGCAACGCCCGTTGCCGCCAGCGATCTCATCGTACGATTACACCCAATACAACCTGAGCTTGCCCAACAACCGCCCGGAGCTGCTGAAAGAAGCGCTGAACTGGCTGGCGGCGACCGCAGGGAAAATGACCATTAATGAGCAGGTGGTTTCGACCGCGCTGACCGCGACCGATCCGATTGCCACCTGGCCGCCAAATACCCAGGATGTCTGGTGGCGCTATCGCCTGAAGGGTTCAGCGATGCTGGCGCACGATCCGGGCGAGCAGCCGCGTGCGCCGGTGGATATTGCACAGCTCAACAGTTTCTATCAGCAGTGGTACACGCCGGATGGCATGACCCTGTATGTGGTGGGCAACGTTGACAGCCGCAGCATGGCAGAACAAATCAACAAAACCTTCTCCGCGCTGAAGGGGAAACGGGTTGCGCCCGCAGCGCTGCCTACGCTCTCTCCTTTGCCGCATCAGCCTGTCAACCTGGTGAATGGCGGGATGAGTCAGGATCGCCTGTCGCTGGTGTGGGATACGCCGTGGCAACCGATTCGTGACTCACAGAACTTACAGCACTATTGGCAGAGTGATTTGGCGCGTGAAGCGCTGTTCTGGCATGTGCAACGCGCGCTGGCGGACAGCAAAGCACAGAGCGTGCAGGTGGGCTTTGATTGCCGCGTGCTTTACCAGCGCGCGCAGTGTTCCATCAACATGGACAGTCCGAACGCATCGCTGGCGCAGAACATGAACCAGGTGGCGAAAGAACTGGCGGCAGTGCGAGATAAAGGTTTACCGCAGGATGAGTTTGATGCGTTGATGGCGCAGAAGCTGCTGGAACTGAATAAGCTGTTCGCCACCTATGCGCGCACAGATACCGATATCTTGATGGGGCAGCGTCTGCGCTCGCAGCAGAATGCGGTGGTGGATATCGCGCCGGAGCAGTATCAAAAGCTGCGTCAGGCGTTTCTCAGTGGGTTGACGCGTGACCAGCTGAATCAGGAATTGCGCCAGCAGCTGACGCAGGAACTGACGATGGTGCTGATTCAACCACAAGGTGAAGCTGAGACCAACGTGAAGATGCTGCAGGACGGCTGGGATAAAGTGATGAAGGTACCGGATGCGCCTGCGGCACCGGCGGCTTCTGATGAAGCTAAACCGGAAAGTAACGGCAGCGCGAGCGCGACCGACCCGGCTCAACCCTCGTCATGACGCAGGATTTATCATTCATGGCCGAGTCATCAAGTCTTATGACTCATGGCATATGAGATCGCCAAAATAATTTGAGTAGCAGCACAAAAGCGCCTTGAGGCGCTTTTGAACATCACGTCCATGCAGCCACGTCGCTGCGTTTCAGGGCATGAATTATCCCTGAAATCATTTGAGCTGCAGTAAGGCGGCAAGTATGTTCATCGCCAGTCACTGACTTCAGCCAGTGACTGGGGTGACTGCGTGCAGCCAGCGCCGCTGCGGTTCAAATTATGAAGGGGATTATGTCTTAGCGCGGAGCCATTCGGTGACCAGCATCGGCCAACTGGCGAGGGGCAGATCCGCGACGCCGCGAATGCCAAATCCATGGCCGCCTTTCTGATAAAAGTGAATTTCCACCGGCACCTTGTGCTCACGCAGGGCGCTGAAAAACACCATGCTGTTGTTTACCGAAACCGCGTCATCATCGCTAGCGTGAATCAGCAGCGTGGGCGGTGTCTGCGCATGTACGCGCGTTTCCATGGAATACGCATCAATCAACCTCTGATCCGGCCATGCGCCGAGCAGGCGAGTGCGCGAGCTTTCGTGTGCCAGACCGTCGCGCATGCTGATCACCGGATAGAGTAGCACCATGGCATCTGGACGTGGCGAGAAGCTGTCGGCCTGATCCTGCACTGGATAAATTTTCTCACCAAAGCGCGTCCCCAGGCTGGCAGCCACGTGCCCACCCGCTGAGAAGCCCATCATCACAATGTATTTGCCGTTCATGCCGCGCTGCGCACGATCGCGCAACACGCGCACCGCACGTTGTGCATCGGCCAGTGGGGCATCGGGACCTTCGTGATGGCCATCGTAGGGCAGGCGATAAGTCATCACTGCCAGCGTATACCCCATCGATGTGAAGAACGTGGCGAGGGCACTGCCTTCACGGTCAATCAGCACTCGCTGATAGCCGCCGCCGGGCGCCACCAGCAGCGTAATGCCGTTGGAGGTTTCCGGGTGCCAGATTGCCATTTCAGGGCAACGCACGCCGGTTGCGGCGCGGTCATAGGGTTCGTACTCTTTGGCGAGATCGACGATTTGCGGTTGAGCGCGCGAATCACTCGCGCCTGGCGCATCACCGTGTGGCCAGATATTAATGATTTCTGTGTGCATAAATCAGTCCTGAGCGAGTCGTGTTGTCATTATTTTGTTCGCGGCCGGATTAACAGCGTCCTGCTGTTGTTGATTAAAACATGGTCTGTTTTCGCGCTGGCGTCCAGCCGAAAACCCACCATTTCTGCAGTTTCGGACTATGCCTGGCGGCCCGATTTCTGTCCGTAATCTATTGAATTTAAATTGATATGGTAAGGGTTGCTAAACTGGCGTAGGCGGATATGAGCCAAAGATGGATCGCTGGCGAGGTTAGTTAAAATTCACAGTGTAATCTCGGGGTTTAAGGCAAATTATCCTGTGCATTGTGTAAATCGTGATTATCAAATCAACAGCGGCAAAGTGAACGACTGGCGCCCTGCATCGTGTCAACGGACATCCAGCGGCGCCAGGCGTCGTGCCTGAAATAGCGCCGCTGGGAAATGTTGAGGGGAGGGTTATTGCGGCATAGCGCTTAAAGGGATAATGGCTCCGCGATGCTGGATCACCGTGCTTGCGGTGAGATGACCGCGCGCGGCCGCATCTTCTGCCCTCCCTCCGGCTAAACGTACGGCCAGATAACCGGCGCTGAAAGAGTCGCCTGCGGCCGTGGTGTCGATCACTTTCTCTTTTGCCAGCTTGATGGCGGGCACTTCACGCAGCGGCTCATCGCCTATCGCCACTAAACAGGAATCGGCACCGCGTTTGATGGCAATTTCCTGCACACCGGCTTCGCGCGTGCGTGCAATCACTGCGTCCAGCGGCTGTTCACCCCACAGCAGGTGCTCATCATCCAGCGTCAGGAAGGCGATATCGGTGTGATGCAGCATCTCGGCATAAGCCTGTTGCGCGCTAGATTGGTCTGCCCACAGACGTGGACGGTAATTGTTATCGAAAATGACCTTGCCACCGTTTTGGCGACAGGCGCTGAGCAGTGCCATCAGTTTCTCTCGGCTGGTGGCCGGCAGAATCGCCAGGCTTATACCGCTGAGATAGAGGTAATCGTAGTGGGCCAACTGGGCGCAAATCGCGTCAGACTCTGGGCCATCCAGCCAGAAGCGCGCAGCGGCATCATTGCGCCAATACCAGAAGGTGCGCTCGCCGTGTTCGTCGGTTTCAATGAAATAGAGGCCCGGCATTTTATTGTCGAGGCGCTGAATGAGCTGGGTGTGAACCTGCTCCTGCTGCCAGGCAGCGATCATCTGGTCACTGAAACTGTCGGTGCCCAGCGCGGTGACATAGTCCACCCGCAACTGCTGGCTATCTGACTGGCGTGCCAGATAAACCGCCGTGTTTAGCGTGTCGCCGCCAAAACCACGTTTGATGTTCTCACCTTTTTCGGACAGCTCAATCATGCATTCGCCAATGATGGCAATGTTCTTCTGCGTCATGGTCTTCGGCCTGTAGTGAATTCTGCCCTCGAGTCTCGCGTCTGGTATGGCAGCTGTCAATGGTTTTTAAAACGATGTTTTAATTTAACTTAAGGTGCCTGCACCCACTTTCCACGGCGATTTAACGGACAAAGCGCCGCTTGTTTTGCCGATTAAGCCTGAAACGCGCTGATACACTCAACTGCTCGTGAGGTGGCTGAGACCAATAAAGTTATCGTGTTACTCGCCGATACTTGCCGCTGAGAAACAATTTGCAGGCACCCACCACCTACCAGGAAAAAACCATGGTGATGAACAATTTAAGTCATCGGCTGCCTATTTCAATTGAACTGGAGCAACAACAGGAAACGCGTTTCTTCTGGCAGCAGTGCCAACGATTCTATACTTTCCAGCCGATTTACCAGGTCTCCGGCCGTTTACTGGCTATTGAATTACTGACTGCGGTGACACACCCCTCCGCACCCGAGAAAAGGTTGTCGCCCGAAACCTATTTTGATGCGCTGACTATCGCGCAGCGCCTTGATGTCGTCGAGGAACAGCTTGAGCTGTTATTACAGTGGTCACACTTTTTCAGTCAGCGTCAGCTGGTGGCCTCGGTGAATATTGATGGTCCGACGCTGTTAGCCATTGAGCAGCATGACGATATCCGCCAGTTGATTACGCAACTCCCCTGGGTGCGATTTGAACTCACGGAGCACCACGCATTGCCGCAGGAAGAGATGGTGGCGAAGATGCCTGAACTGGGTCCGCTGTGGCTCGATGACTTTGGATCAGGCATGGCAAACTTCTCTGCGCTGACTGAGCTGCGCTATGACTACATTAAACTGTCGCGCGAGCTGTTCATGCTGCTTCGCTCTACCGATGAAGGCCGCTCGCTGTTCTCCATGCTACTGGCGTTGATCAATCGCTATTGCAACGGCGTTATTGTTGAAGGCGTGGAGACCGAAGAGGAGTGGCAGCAGGTACGCAATTCACCTGCAATGGCGGCACAAGGCTATTTCTTCTCGCGGCCTGTTCCCTTCAGCACGCTGGAATCCCTGGCGCTCGAGCTTCCCTGATCCCGATCCGCAACGTCTCGACTACAGTTATGTGAGACGTTGAGGGCAAGGAGGAAGCAGAATGTCACGTACGGGAAAAGTCCTGAGTTGGGTTTTCGGGATTTTATTGTTGTTGGTTGTGGTGGTGGTGGTGATTATCGCCACGTTTGACTGGAACCGCCTGAAGCCAACCATCAACCAAAAAGTCTCCACTGAGTTAAACCGGCCTTTCGCCATTCGTGGTGATCTGGGTGTTGCCTGGGTGCGCAATCGCGAAGAACCCGGTTGGCGCAGTTGGGTGCCGTGGCCGCAGGTGCATGCCGATGACATTATGCTGGGCAATCCGCCGAATATTCCCGATGTCACCATGGTGCATTTGCAGCGCGTTGAAGCCACGCTTGCGCCGCTGGCGCTCCTGCATAAACAGGTTTATTTGCCGTGGATTAAAATGCAGCTGCCCGATGCGCGGCTGGTGCAGACGGCGGATAAAAAGAATAACTGGACCTTCAACTTAGCCAGCAGCGAGAACAGCGATGCTAATGCGCCGCCTTCTGCCTGGTCTTTCCGCCTCGATAATATCCTGTTCGATAAAGGCCAGATTCGTTATCGCGATGCCATCAATAAAGCCGATGTGACCGTCACCCTTAATCCACTGGGCAAACCGGTGCCTTACGCGCAGGTAGCGGGCGGTAATGACCAGCAGAAAGGCGCGGGCGATTTTGTCTTTGGCTGGCAGGCGGAGGGGACATACAACAATCAGAAATTGACTGGCGACGGCAAGATCGGCGGCATGCTCTCGTTGCGCAGCAAAACCACGCCGTTCCCACTGCAGGTGGATGTGCGCAACGGCACCACGCGCGTGCGCGTTGACGGGACGTTGCAGGATCCTTTAAATCTCGGCGGGCTGGATGTGCGTCTGCGTTTTGCTGGCGATACGCTGGCGAATCTGTACGGTTTAACCGGCGTGCTGCTGCCTGATACGCCGCCGTACGAAACTGACGGCCATTTGATCGCGCGCTTCAATGAAGAGAAAGGGCCGCTGTTCCGTTACGAAAACTTCAATGGGCATATTGGCGATAGCGATATTCACGGCTCGCTGGCTTATCACCAGGTGAAACCGCGCCCAACGTTGACCGGAGAATTAACCTCGAACCAGTTGCGCATGGCGGATTTAGGCCCGCTGATTGGCGTGAATTCGGGCAAGGGCAGTGAGAAAACCCAGCAGGCTAAAGCCCAGCGTGGTGACGCTTCGACGCAACCGGCCGATCGCGTGCTGCCACATGACAAGTTTGATACCAAAAGCTGGGACGTGATGGATGCGGATGTGAAATTCAGCGGAAAACGCATCGAACACAGCAGCAAGCTGCCGCTTAGCGACCTTTATACCCATCTGCAGTTGAAAAACGGTGACCTGCTGCTCGATCCGCTGCGCTTCGGCATGGCGGGCGGTAGTATCAACTCCACCATTCATCTGGAAGGGGATAAAAGCCCGATGCACGGTCGCGCGGATTTGCATGCGCGTAAGCTGCAACTGCGTCAGCTGTTCCCGAATGTCACGGCGATGCAGCGTAGCCTGGGTCAGTTAAACGGCGATGCCAGCCTGAGCGGTACCGGCAACTCGGTGGCGGATATTCTGGGGACCAGCAACGGCGAGCTGAAACTGCTGATGAATGACGGATTGATTAGCCGTAGTCTGATGGAAATTGCCGGCCTGAATGTCGGTAACTATGTGGTCGGCAAACTGTTTGGCGATGATGAGGTGCGCATCAACTGTGCCGCCACCGATCTCAATATCCGTCAGGGTCTCGCCACGCCGAAAGTGTTTGTGCTGGATACGGAGAATGCGGTGATTAATGTCACCGGCAACGTTAACTTTGCCAATGAAAGGCTGGACTTATCCATTAATCCAGAGAGCAAAGGCATTCGTATCATCACCTTGCGATCGCCACTGTATGTGCGTGGCACCTTCAAAAATCCGGATGCGGGAGTGAAAGCCGGGCCGCTGATCGCACGTGGCGCTGCTGCGGTGGCGCTGGGCGCAGTGGTGGCGCCGGCCGCCGCACTGCTGGCACTGATTTCACCCAGTGATACAGATGCCAACCAGTGCAGCAACGTGTTGCAGCAGATGAAAAGTAAAAAGTGATCAGTTGCGCCACAGCACTTTGATGATGTGATAACCAAAGGCGGTTTTCACCGGCCCGTAAGGTTGCAATAGCGGGCAGGAGAACACCGCCTTATCAAAGGCGGGCACCATCTGGCCTTTACGGAATTCACCCAGATCGCCGCCGTTACGTCCCGATGGACAGGTGGAGTGTTTTTTTGCCAGCTGCTGGAAGTTTGCGCCCTTTTCCAGCTGGGCCAGCAGGGATTTGGCCTGCGCTTCATCCTTGACGAGGATGTGCAAAGCTGCCGCGGTTTTCGCCATGTTGGTGTCTCTGTATGTATGTATAATGTTCGGCGCATTATATCCCCGTCCTACTTCAAATTGCAGGTGCGTTGGCTGCGTATGCTTGATACGGTGACTGATTGAGTCAGTTTCCGGGAGTCGCTCACCTGTCCATATTCCTGCTATGCGAAATCGTCAGGGGATCTCCTTTTCATTAGTTGAGTGATATTCCGTTATGCGTTTAAACCCCGGCCAACAACGTGCTGTCGAATTTGTCACCGGTCCCTGCCTGGTGCTGGCCGGTGCAGGCTCGGGTAAGACCCGCGTCATCACCAATAAAATCGCCCACCTGATCCGCGAGTGTGGCTATCAGGCGCGCCATATCGCGGCCGTCACCTTCACCAATAAAGCCTCGCGCGAGATGAAAGAGCGTGTCGCACAAACGCTTGGACGTAAAGAGGCGCGCGGCCTGATGATCTCCACCTTCCATACGTTGGGGCTGGAGATAATCAAACGTGAATACAAAGCGTTAGGAATGAAAGCGAGCTTCTCGTTGTTCGACGATCAAGATCAGCTGGCGCTGTTGAAAGACCTCACTAAACAGTGGCTGGAGGAAGACAAAACGCTGTTGCAGCAACTGATCTCCACCATTTCCAACTGGAAGAATGATCTGGTCGATCCGCAGGGTGCGGCTGGCCTGGCCAAATCCCAGCGCGACCAGATTTTTGCCCACTGCTATCAGCTGTATGACCAGCATCTGAAATCCTGCAACGTACTGGATTTCGACGATTTGATTGCGCTGCCGACGCTGTTGCTGCAACGCAATCAGGAAGTGCGTGAGCGCTGGCAGCAGCGTATTCGCTATTTATTGGTGGATGAGTATCAGGATACCAACACCAGCCAGTATGAGCTGGTGAAACTGCTGGTGGGCGCGCGGGCGCGTTTCACCGTGGTCGGTGATGATGACCAGTCGATTTACTCCTGGCGTGGTGCGCGACCGCAAAACCTGGTGCTGCTGAAAGAGGATTTTCCAGCGCTGGAAGTGGTGAAGTTGGAGCAGAACTATCGCTCAACCCAGCGCATTCTGAAGTCAGCTAACATCCTGATTGCCAATAATCCGCATGTGTTTGAGAAGCGCCTGTTCTCCGAGCTGGGTGAGGGCAGCGAGCTGAAGGTGCTGAGTGCCAACAATGAAGATCATGAGGCCGAGAGGGTCGCCGGTGAGTTGATTGCCCATCACTTCGTTAATAAAACCGCCTACAAAGATTATGCGATTCTCTATCGCGGCAACCACCAGTCGCGCGTCTTTGAAAAGCAGCTGATGCAAAACCGTATTCCTTATCGCATCTCTGGTGGCACCTCGTTCTTCTCGCGGCCGGAAATTAAAGATTTGCTGGCTTATCTGCGTGTACTGACCAATCAGGAAGACGACAGCGCTTTCCTGCGTATCGTTAACACGCCGCGCCGTGAGATTGGGCCTGCCACGTTGCAGAAGCTGGGTGAATGGGCCAACTTGCGCAATAAAAGTCTGTTCAATGCCAGCTTCGATATGGGGCTGGAACAGACGCTGAGCGGGCGCGGTCTGGAGCATCTGCAGCGCTTTACCCAATGGCTTAACGAGATTATTCAGCTGACGGAGCGCGAGCCAGTGAATGCGGTACGCGATCTGATTCGCGGTGTCGATTATGAAAGCTGGTTGTTTGAGACCTCGCCCAGCCCCAAAGCCGCTGAGATGCGCATGAAAAACGTCAATACGCTGTTCCAGTGGATGACGGAGATGCTGGAGGGCGATGAGCTGAATGAGCCGATGACGTTGGCGCAGGTGGTGACGCGCTTTACGCTGCGCGACATGATGGAACGCGGCGAGAGCGATGAGGAGAGCGATCAGGTGCAGCTGATGACCTTGCACGCCTCCAAAGGGTTGGAGTTCCCGTATGTTTATCTGGTCGGTATGGAAGAGGGGTTGTTACCGCATCAGAGCAGCATTGATGAGAACAACATCGAAGAGGAACGCCGCCTGGCCTATGTGGGGATTACCCGCGCGCAAAAAGAGCTGACCTTTACCCTGTGCCGTGAACGCCGTCAGTATGGCGAACTGGTGCGTCCGGAACCGAGCCGCTTCCTGATGGAGCTGCCGCAGGATGATGTGGTGTGGGAACGCGAGAAAAAAGTGGTCAGCGCCGAGGAGCGGGTGAAAACCGGGCAGACGCGCGTCGCGGGCTTGCGTGCGATGCTGGAGAATGCGAAGAAGGGGTAAATCCCCCGCCGTTCGTTCAGGCCAGGCCTGTAGCGAGAACCGTTGCGAGCGTAGCGGAGGCAAGACGAAAAGTTCCCGGCAAAGCGGAGTTCACATGCCGTCAATGAGCATTTGACGGGAGCTTTTCAACGCAGCATCAGCAAGCGCAGCAGGTTTAATTAAGAGATAGTCAGCAACCAGTGCACATAAGACTGGTAATGACTCTCTTGTTCCAGCAACTCGGCACGCAGCGGATGCGCATCCAGCCAGCCAGCAGGGAGTGTCAGGTGCAGCGCATCATCATCCGCCTGTAAACGAACCGCAGGCAGCGTGTCATCGCGACGACGGCTGGAGAAAATAATCGCCAGACGCAGTAAACGGCTTAAGCGTTCCGCCATACGTGGTGGCACAGCGTTCTGCTGCGTCAGTAAAGCGAGATCGATACTGCCACTCTGATTCTGCAGCAGGCAGGCGAGCATTTTTTTCTGTGCGGGCGTAAAACCAGGAAGATCGAGATGGCGAATCAGGTAAGCGGCGTGCTGGGGTGCCTGGCGGAAATCGACGCTCAGGCCTATTTCGTGAATTGAACAGGCGCTCAGCAGCAGATCGCGACATCGGTTATCCAGTTTCCAGACAGTGCTCACCTGGCGGAAAAAGCTTTCTGCCAGCTGACGCACGCGGCTTGCCTGCTCCACATCGATAGAGAAGCGGCGCTGGACGTTTTGCAACGTGCGGCTACGAATGTCGCGGTCAATCGGCAGATGCAGCATGCCGTACACCAACCCCTCACGCAGTGCGCCACCGGCCAGCGTCATGCTGTCGATGCTTAGTTCATGGAAGATAGCGATCAGAATCGACAGGCCGCTGGGGAATACCAGCGCGCGCTCGAGTGTCAATCCTTCGATTTCCAGCTCTTCCAGCTTGCCGCACTGAATCGCACGCTGTTTTAGCTGCTGCAGCTTGCTCAGGGTGATGCGTTCATCCATGCCCTGCGCAACCATAATTTCCTGCAGTGCCTGCACGGTGCCAGAAGCACCGACGCAGATCTGCCAGCCTTTTTCGCGCAGTGCCGCCGCGACTGGACGAATCATGTCGCGGGCCGCTAATTCAGCCTGCTCGAAATTCTCTTTCGCCAGGTGACGATCGCCAAAGTAGCGTTCCAGCCAGGTGACGCAACCCATCGACAAACTAAACAACGTGGTCGCGTGCGAACCCTCGCCGGTGACCAGCTCGGTGCTGCCGCCGCCGATATCCACCACCAGGCGCTGATCGGAGCCTCCGGTAGTGTGGGCAACACCTTGATAAATCAGGCGTGCTTCTTCCTCGCCGCTGATGACATTCACCGGGCAGCCAAGAATTTCTTCGGCGTGAGTCAGGAAGTCCTGGGCATTTTCAGCAATACGCAGCGTAGCCGTGGCGACCACACGGATTTGCTCGGGGGGAATATCTTGCAGCTGTTCAGAGAAGAGTTTCAGACATTGCCAGCCACGCTGCATCGCCTCGGCGGAGAGGTGATTGGCTTTGTCCAGACCGGCAGCCAGACGTACCTTACGCTTTATACGCGCAATGGTCTGAATACTGCCGGACACTTCGCGCACCACCAACATATGAAAGCTGTTAGAGCCTAAATCAATCGCAGCATAAAGTGACGATGCGCTCAGCATGGTGTGCTTAACTCGAACGTTTACGGTTGTTATTGCGCGGCGCACCGCTACGACGGTTGCTGTTGTTCCCGCCACGGCGTGGGCCGTTTCCAGAACGGCTGCGCTGCAGACGTTTCGGCGGAGGCAGCTCACTCATCAGTGCTTCACTGCTGTACTTACTCACCGGAATACCGTGACCAATGTACTCTTCAATCGCTGGCAGGTTCAGTGCGTACTCTTCGCACGCCAGGCTGATGGAGTGTCCGCTGGCACCCGCGCGGCCGGTACGACCGATGCGATGCACGTAGTCTTCACGGTCGTCAGGCAGATCGTAGTTGAACACGTGGGTCACTGCAGGAATGTGCAGACCTCGCGCCGCAACGTCAGTCGCGACCAGAATATCCACATCACCTTTGGTGAAGTCATCCAGAATACGCAGACGTTTTTTCTGTGCCACATCGCCCGTCAGCAGACCTACACGGTGACCGTCCGCGGCCAGATGGCCCCAGATATCTTCACAGCGGTGTTTGGTGTTGGCGAAGATGATGGCGCGGTCGGGCCACTCTTCTTCGATCAAGGTTTGCAGCAGACGCATCTTCTCTTCATTCGAAGGGTAGAAAAGTTCTTCTTTGATGCGGTGGCCGGTTTTCTGCTCCGGTTCCACTTCCACGTATTCAGCGTTGTTCATATGTTCGAACGCCAGTTCACGTACGCGGTAAGAGAGGGTCGCCGAGAACAACATGCTCAGACGCTGGGTGGCCGGCGGCATGCGGCGGAACAACCAACGGATATCTTTAATAAAGCCAAGATCGAACATGCGATCGGCTTCATCCAGAACCACGACCTGAATGGCGCCGAGGTTGATGTGATTTTGTTTCGCATAGTCGATGAGGCGACCGGTGGTGCCCACCAGGATATCGACGCCATCGGCCAACACTTTCAGCTGTTTGTCGTAGCCGTCACCGCCATAAGCCAGACCCAGTTTCAGACCCGTGAGTTTCGACAGTGGCTCTGCATCGGCATGGATCTGCACAGCAAGTTCACGCGTCGGGGCCATGATCAGCGCACGTGGCTGATTAATCTGGCGGCCTTCAGCGGCTGGATGAGAAAGAAGATGATGAAACGTTGACGTCAGGAACGCCATCGTTTTGCCGGTACCGGTTTGCGCCTGACCCGCAACATCACGCCCTGAAAGCGCAAAAGGCAGTGCCAACGCCTGAATAGGCGTGCAGTTAGAAAAGCCTTTGGTATCAAGGGCTTCAACCACCTGTGGGTGCAGGGCGAAGTCGGAAAACTTCTGTTCAGTTAAGTGTGTTTTGCTCATAGTGTGGTAGAATATCAGCTTACTAGCGCTTTACGAAAGCGTATCCGATGAAATAAAGTCAACCTACGTTGGTATATTTTACGCCAATTCGCCAGGCACAATCTTTGGAGTTAAACATGAGCAGCGATAAAATCGTTCACTTGACCGATGACAGTTTCGACACTGACGTGCTGAAAGCCGACGGTGTCACTCTGGTAGATTTCTGGGCTGAATGGTGTGGTCCTTGCAAAATGATCGCCCCAATTCTCGACGAAGTCGCAGAAGAGTACGACGGTAAGCTTACCATCGCCAAGTTGAACATTGATGACAACCCGGGCACTGCGCCTAAATATGGCATTCGTGGTATCCCGACACTGCTGCTGTTCAAGAACGGTGAAGTGGCTGCGACCAAAGTAGGCGCCTTGTCTAAAGGCCAGCTGAAAGAGTTCCTGAACGCCAACCTGGCCTAAGCCCGGCGCGGTGTTGTTCAGCAGTGGTGAATTTTTTCGCCACTGCTGGACGTCTCCCTTCAGGCGTGTTAAGTTGACCTCACTGCATTACGCACTTACCTTGTAGTTTGCATCTAAAGTTTTCCCTTGTCAGACCCTGCTCGCATTGAACGTTATCGTGGTTTGGCAATCTGATGACTAGCACATTCGGCATCACCTTTCGACCATCTCTTCGTTTCCTATCGCCACATCAGACGATAATCGTCGAGCAGAGTTGAAAAAGAGCCATTAACGGCATGGAATTTTTGCCATACCACCCACGACAATCATTTCGAGAATTACCCCGAGTTTAAGAACCCTCACTATGAATCTTACCGAATTAAAGAACACGCCGGTTTCTGAGCTGATTACCCTCGGCGAAAATATGGGTCTGGAAAACCAGGCACGTATGCGTAAACAGGATATTATTTTCTCTATCCTTAAACAGCATGCGAAAAGTGGCGAAGACATCTTTGGTGATGGTGTGCTGGAGATATTGCAGGACGGATTTGGTTTCCTCCGCTCTGGAGACAGCTCCTACCTCGCCGGTCCCGATGATATCTACGTTTCTCCCAGCCAAATCCGCCGCTTCAACCTCCGCACTGGTGACACCATTTCTGGTAAAATTCGCCCGCCAAAAGAGGGTGAACGTTACTTTGCGCTGTTGAAAGTTAACGAAGTTAACTACGACAAGCCGGAAAACGCGCGTAATAAGATTCTGTTCGAAAACCTCACGCCACTGCACGCAAACAATCGTCTGCGTATGGAGCGCGGTAATGGCTCAACCGAAGATTTGACCGCTCGCGTACTGGATCTGGCATCGCCGATCGGTCGCGGTCAGCGTGGTCTGATCGTGGCGCCACCGAAAGCCGGTAAAACCATGCTGCTGCAGAACATCGCACAGAGCATTGCGTACAACTATCCGGATTGCGTGCTGATGGTGCTGCTGATTGACGAGCGTCCGGAAGAAGTGACCGAGATGCAGCGTCTGGTGAAAGGCGAAGTCATCGCATCCACCTTCGACGAACCGGCTTCACGCCACGTTCAGGTCGCTGAGATGGTGATCGAGAAGGCCAAGCGCCTGGTCGAGCACAAGAAAGACGTGATTATCCTGCTTGACTCCATCACCCGTCTGGCGCGTGCTTACAACACCGTGGTACCGGCTTCCGGTAAAGTGTTGACCGGTGGTGTGGACGCCAACGCCCTGCATCGTCCGAAGCGTTTCTTCGGTGCAGCACGTAACGTGGAAGAGGGCGGCAGCCTGACCATCATCGCGACTGCGCTGGTTGATACCGGTTCGAAGATGGACGAAGTGATTTACGAAGAATTTAAAGGTACAGGTAACATGGAACTGCACCTGTCGCGTAAAATTGCTGAAAAACGTGTCTTCCCAGCGATTGATTACAACCGCTCCGGTACCCGTAAAGAAGAACTCCTCACCACGCAGGAAGAGCTGCAGAAAATGTGGATCCTGCGCAAAATCATCCATCCAATGGGTGAAATTGACGCGATGGAGTTCCTCATCAATAAGCTGGCGATGACCAAAACCAACGACGAATTCTTCGATATGATGAAGCGTTCGTAAGTTGGCGAAATTGAATCGCTAAGCGAAGCGATTCTTTCGCACAATTTGCCAGGATTTATTGCTAACGCCACGTCTTAACGTGGCGTTTTTCATTTATGGGCATTAGGATTAGCCCAGTCAGGAAGCAATATGATGATTGTGCCAGAAAAGTGCTGGTTTTTTCAGCAATCAGACTTTTCGCAGGCAGAATTCGGACAAAGGATATACGGCAATGGCAAGAATCTTGCTTATTGTTGTCGATGATTTTAGCTGAGAGCGTTAACGTGAATTTACTCACTATGAGTACTGAGCTGGGTTTTGTTTTTCTGTTTACTTTAGTGTTCCTATTTTTTGCCCGTAAAGCCGCTAAAAAAATTGGGCTGGTAGACACACCTAATTCAAGAAAACGACACCATGGCGCCATTCCGTTAGTGGGTGGGATCTCCGTTTATGCGGGGATTTGCTTTGCTTTCGCTATTTCAGATTATTATTTACCCCATGCGGCACTCTATTTAAGTTGCGCAGGGGTGCTGGTGCTGGTGGGTGCACTGGACGATCGGTTCGATATCAGCGTTAAAATCCGCGCATTAGTACAAGCGGCGGTGGCCATCGTGATGATGGTCGGCTCAAAACTGTATCTGCTGAGCCTCGGATTTATCATTGGTCCGGTGGAATTGGTTGTTGGGCCATTTGGCTACGTACTTACACTGTTCGCCGTTTGGGCGGCCATTAACGCCTTTAACATGGTGGATGGCATTGATGGCTTACTGGGTGGGCTGGCCAGTGTGACCTTTGCCGCCATGGGTATCATCCTCTTTTTCGACGGGCAAACCAGTCTTGCGATGTGGTGTTTCGCCATGATCGCCGCCACCATCCCCTATATTTTACTCAATCTGGGTCTGATTGGTCGCCGCTACAAAGTGTTTATGGGCGACGCCGGCAGCACCATGATTGGCTTCACCATTATCTGGATCCTGCTGGAAACAACCCAGGGTCTGAGCCATCCGATTACGCCGGTCACGGCACTGTGGCTGATCGCCATTCCGCTGATGGACATGGTGGCGATTATGTATCGCCGCCTGCGTAAGGGGATGAGTCCGTTTTCAGCTGACCGCCAGCACATTCACCATTTGATCATGCGTGCCGGTTTCACTTCGCGTCAGGCCTTTGTGCTGATTACCGTGGCTGCAGCGCTGTTGGCCGGTATTGGTGTGCTGGGCGAATACCTTGCCTTCATCCCCGAGTGGGTGATGCTGGTGCTGTTCCTGATGGCCTTTTTCCTTTACGGCTATTGCCTGAAACATGCCTGGCGTGTGGCGCGCAAAATCCGTCGTATTAAACGCCGCTGGCAAAGCAGTGGCGAAGATAAAAAATAAATTACCCCGATCAGTACCCCGATAAGGACTTTTGTTATGACCTCTGTCGTTGTGGAGAACGAACTGGATGTGCGCGGCCTTGGCTGCACGCTGTGGCGCGGTAAGCGCTGGATTATCGGCTTTGCGCTGCTGTTTGCCTTATTGGCTTGGCTCGCCTCGATGCTGATGAAGCAAGCCTGGAGCACCACCGCCGTTACCGATCGTCCAACGGTTAACATGCTGGGTGACTTCTTCGTGCAGCAGCAATTCCTCAATAACCTCGATGTGCGTAACAACACGCTCAATCTCAACACACCCGCCCCAACAGTGATGGATGAGGTCTATCAGGAGTTCACTATGCAGTTGGCCTCCTGGGACACGCGCCGTGATTTCTGGCAGCAGACCGATTACTTTAAAAGCCGCAAAAGTGGCAACGCGCATAACGATGCCGCACTGCTGGATGATTTGATTACCAATATCCAGTTCACACCAGCGGATGCGGCGCATAACACGCTGGATAACATTAAGCTGATTGCCGAAACCGCTG
>NZ_CAJCKS010000053.1:0-31876 GCF_903970985.1 Pantoea sp. ME81
CTGAACCAGTGCTCATTCAGGCATTCATCCCGAAAGCGGCCATTGAAACTCTCAATAAATCCGTTCTGCGTTGGCTTGCCCGGCTGGATTAAGCGCAACTCAACACCATGTTCAAAGGCCCATTGATCAAGCGCGCGGGAGGTAAATTCAGGGCCCTGATCGGTTCTTATCGTTGCAGGATAGCCACGAAACAGCGCAATGCTGTCCAGAATACGTGTCACCTGAACGCCTGTAATCCCGAATGCCGTGGTGATCGTCAGACACTCCTTCGTGAAATCATCCACGCAGGTCAGGCACTTCATCCTGCGGCCGCTGGCAAGTGCATCCATTACAAAATCCATCGAACATGTCAGGTTCGGCGCATCTGGGCGAAGAAGCGGAAGCCGCTCCGTCGCCAGTCCCTTTCGGCGTCGCCTGCGTTTTACACTCAGGCCGTTGAGATGATAGATGCGGTAAACCCGCTTGTGGTTGACATGAAGGCCCTCCCGACGCAGTAGCTGCCAGATGCGCCGGTAACCAAAGCGGCGGCGCTCAAGTGCCAGCTCTGTGATGCGTAAGGACAGCTGCGCGTCAGCAGCCGGACGTTGAGCCGAGTAACGGCAGGTCGACAGGGACAAACCTGCCAGCCTGCAGGCACGACGTTGCGACAAACCTGCGGCCTCACACATGACTTCCACGGCTTCCCGCTTCTGGTCTGTCGTCAGAACTTTCGGCCAAGAGCCACCTGAAGCGCCTCCTTATCCAGCATGGCTTCAGCGAGTAGCTTCTTGAGGCGGGCGTTCTCTTCTTCAAGCGACTTGAGCCGCTTCACTTCGGGAACTTCCATGCCACCAAACTTCTTGCGCCAGGTGTAAGAGGTAGCGTCTGAAATAGCATGCTTACGGCAGAGTTCCCGGGCTGAAACCCCGGCTTCTGCCTCGCGGAGAATACTGATGATCTGTTCGTAGGAAAATCGCTTCTTCATGGGGATGTCCTCATGTGGCTTATGAAGACATTACTAACATCGCGGTGTATTAATTAACGGGGAGCAGGTCACACTCGTTAATGTCTTTGCCCTGAGTCAGATTGAGTATCAATTTAGAAAGGCCATTTCCCGCTAGCTTCTGCTGTTCACCCTGTACAGTGGATCACTTGAACCTATGGGCTTGGGGTCACTACACAGAGTAAAATTCCTGAACACACAATATTGGGCACTCTCTACAGCTTATGCTTCTCCTCATATCATTGATAGTAAAGCATATCAATGATCAGGTGCAGTTATCATTACTCCTATACGAGCAGTAAGAGACTTATACTCATCAGTAAATTTAGCGTGTTTTGAGATCCAATATGCATAATGACTCATCTGGTTCTGTGACACTGTCACATGCTCAAAATCCTCCCTTAGTTTACTGATTTATGGTCAAAAAATTTTGCGTCCCTTCGGATGACGATCATTATGTACCAACCGGTAGATCTTGAGAGGCTACTCACTACAATTTATGCATAAGCTGTAGTGAGTAAATCGGCAATGTCTTCAGGATGTATAAGCTGTAATGAGTAGATATAAGCTATAAGGAGTCGTTATGACAATGAAAAGTGCCATTCAAAAGTTAGCAACCACTAACAAATATAAAAATCAATAGATTAAAGGTTAGTGGTTACCAGGGGACTCAAAAATATAAACTATAAGGAGTAATTTACCCACTGGAGGCTATATATAAACTGCAATGAGTAAATCATTCTGCCCTGCTCCCACTTTATAAACTGTAGTGAGTAAAATCAGGCTAAAGATAAACTATAGTGAGTATAAAGTTCGCTAATATAAGCTGTAATGAGCTAAAAGATGCCCTACGCTGTGTTGTATAAGCTGTAAAGAGTGACATATAAGCTATAGAGAGCGATTCTTTAAGCTAGGTTTCTTCAGGGTCAAAAAACCCTCATATAATCATGAAGGTTTCAAGGGATATAAGCTGTAGTGAGTAAGGTGATGCTGTTAAAAGTGAGTTTAATTACTCACTACAGCTTATGCTGTTTTACCTTTAAAAAGCTTTTCAAGATCATCGAGGGTAATCCCCAGCTTATCCAAAAGTTTAAGTTTTTCCTGCAATTGCAGATCGTCTGATTCCTGAGACTTAGGCGGCTCAATCTTCGCAGCCTCAGCTGGTGGAGCGACCTTTGACGCCTTGAGCTTAGGGTTACGATTGTGCACGATGAAATACACGCTACGGCCCTTCTGTACCTCGCTGTAATCGAGATAACCGATCTCTTTCAACTGCTCCATCGCTCGCCGTACAGTCTGATTCTGGGAGAACACCGGGGAACGCAGGTTGAGCCTGTCACGGAGGCGCGCAAGCGATATGGGTGCAGGATTTTTAGGTAGGCTTTCGATGTAGGTATAAAGTGCCTGTGCAGATTCACGGCGCTTTAATGCGTTGATCGCCTTAAGCTGTAAAAGAACTTTATGATCAAACTCATAGAGTTCAAACAGCTTGGGGTCAGCCTGCAAGATCACGATATCTTTTTTGGTATCGTAATAGGCAGACTGTACTAGGTGGGTGATGTATTCCTTGGCATCCTCATCCGTCTTGCTGGAAAACGAAATGGTCGTACCCGCTATACGCTTAAGAGAGGGGCTGATACGCTCACGTAACTGCTTGGAAGAACGGCTGGAAGGAATTCCACAAAGCTTGGCAAACTCAACAAAGGGCAACTGAACCTTGTCGCCAATGATCTTATCTCGGTGTTTGGCGAAAGAGTGGATGATCCCAACCCATGTCTTGAAGTCATTATCCATGTCCAGCCGGGGGCCGACTATTTCAACCTTTTCGTAGCCTTCTGCTTTAGCCAATGTTAAGCGTGTCAGCTCTTCGGTTGCATCGGTGGTAGAGAAAGTATTTTTTTTACTGTTCTTCAATGACTTAAGCGTGGGAACGAAAACACCAAGCCTCATTAATGCCACAGGTTGAACAGTGTTATTAGCATTGGGTGTAAGGGTGATAAGCTCACCAGAGTTGGAATCTCGCTCTTCAAACAGTTTAGTCAGGTCAAGATTTTCGCTAGCCACGGGCATTCCCACACAGGTCTGAAGCAGATCGCTGAAAGGATCAGAGGATCTGAATATGTGTATTACAGAAGAGCAACTTACCGAAGACACAGCTAACCAACTGATATCCAGAGATTAAAAGTATCCACAGGGAAATCGCAATTCTGAACGTCTGGCTCACTATAGCTTATGTCTTTTCCTAACTACAGCTTATATTTAGCTTTTTATAGTTTATTGTGATCTCCCTACAGTTTATATTTTACTAATTACAGCTTATATCAACCCCTTCTCAGCCCAGTACTGGTGCGGCTTACAGCGATCGGGGATCTCTTTGGGATCTATATGGGATCTTATATGGATCTAATTTATTAGGATCTGGTCGGTGGATAAGTGGATAACGCCATATGGGGATGCAGATTATTCCCGACAACCACAAGTAACTGACTAAAGGGATAATGAGAAATATATCCATACCTTTTCAATGTGAAAGTCCCTTAGCGGCTAACCCCTTTCATGGAGGTATAGACCAATGCTCACTCATAGTTATGCTATCCATCAACATTGCAAATATGCGCTGTACGGCTTCCTGTGAAGTTCTGTTGGCTGATCAATAAAACTTACTCTCATACCCCAAAATCACGTCTGGAGCCTTCTGAGGAAGAATTACGGGGGGGAGCGGTGATCTTTCCAAGATCAACAGAATGTATCGGCATATCGATCCTAATGGCTTGACCAGATTTCAGCTTCATTGGATACTTCAAAACAAAGATAACTGCCCACGATTACCCATTTCATCGATTTTTTCAAACAGAAGAAGGTTGTAAGCAGAGCTTTAGCCTTATGAAGGTCGAAGAGCACTACCTAGTGCGACTTCAGGCTTACTCCTATCTTCTTGGCTGCTGAATTTACTGTAACCCGTCACACATAGAGGACTCCCATCTTGATGTACACAGTTCCTGGATGCACAGGTTCATGAAGAAGCACTGTGGATAAAATCTGCTCGAAAAATGGGCACAAAAGTTAATATTGACCAACAAAAGTCCTCTTTCCTCCTGCAAGGCCTTTGCAGCAGAACACGACACTATCAGCATAATGATGATCGATAGAAATCCCAGTGCGATCCTTAGCGAGGTTGCCATTTCGTGAACGGCACTGGCATAGTTGGAAAGGGACTCACCAGCATAACCAGCAGATATATATTAGGTGGCAAGCTTATGACCTCCCACACTCTTAGGCACACGCTTCAGTTTTGATCCTTCGGGGTTTCACATGCTAGATAACAACACTGTTCCAAGCATCAGCTAATCCCCTTTGGGCGGAGCTGATATGTCCCGAGATAATGCAAAGCTGCCAGCGAGCCAGAAATCCTCCCGACGTTCAGCACCACACATGGTCTCAAAGGTAGCTGTCATGAACGGCAAAAGACGAAGAAGAAAATCGAATGCGCAGAAATTGTATGCAGCAAAGCTATTGCTGTTAGTAGAGGAAAATGAACAATGAAGGCCAGCGGCATGATCGGTAAAGCATGGGTCATGTATTTCCGAATTTGTGATGTTTTTTTATTATAATCATTAAATTACATTAAAATATTGTAAATAGAGCCGGCTTGAAACATTTAGGATACCCTCGCTTTCTGCAATCCTGAGCGGGGGAATAACCACTGGAAACGGCCTGACATCACAGAGATTTTTCTGCACATGGCATATCTTCCCTTGTTACTGCCACGTGGATAAATCGGGATCTTGCGTAGCTGAATTAATTCTCCCCCCTTACCTAAGTAGGGAGATATGCTGTGCGGCGCACTGAAGAAAATTGCTGTTTCAAGATATCGAAAAACGCAGCAACAGGGTTTAGCGTCAACGTAGTGGCTAGCCCTGAGCATTTCAATACACAGCTTAAATAGCCGTCCTAGCAACTTCGTGGACCAAGGTTTAGGTGATGACTAGCCTGATATGCAGCAAGCTTTTGGATGGAAACGTATTCCGGCTCGAGATGCTTAAGCAGCGCGATGCTCACCAGCGGCTTGGGAGACATATAAGGTGATACTTCTTGCATCTCCCTTTCTCCTCGTACTTCGTTAGGATACTAATGAGGAAAAAGCACATGGATCGGGTAGCAAATCAATGGTCAGCGACATATCTGTGTCGTATGCAGAACCATTCAATACATTGCTCACAACACCTCGGGTGATAAAATTCTCACTCGGGTCAGTGAGTGTTACACATTGCGTACTGCTTTGCCCGTAGTTCGAAATTCTATTGAGATTGAGCTGTAGCGATGGTGAATGCGTTGTCTCCTCTCCTGCATAGGCACAGTTTCAATATTACTGAGCAAGCATTAAATGCTGGTGGTCATGCATCTCAGGTGAACACAGTGCAGCCATTGTCATACAGGAGGCGTCACTTAGTGAAAACGCATTGATGTGAGCCCGTAGTGTCTGAATTTAATACCTGTACCAAAAAGATAAGATGACCCAATTTCCTTGACGCATGAGATTAAAAGTTAGCGAGGTTTGTCTTCCATTTTCTCTCAGAATTCACGTAGCGTTGCCGAATCCAAAAAGTGAGGTGGCCTGTAAATTATTTCATATTGAATTCAATAGTTTAATGAATAAGTTATTTCACTGCTCATTCACGTCTTTTCATATTAGGTTAGATTATCCCTAATTCTTGCCCTGACACCCTATCAGCTTCCGGTTTCATGCGATGTGGAAAGAAGTTCCCAAAATTTCCTAACGAACGTACATATCTTCAATTCCCAGGAAATTAGACTTACGATTCGGATTGGTAAGCAGTGCCTCACACTCCCTTTTGTCTTCTGCGCTTATGAAATCAGAATCCCAGTCATCTTCTGAACGATCTGCGCTAAATAGATTTTCTAATTCGTATAGAAAGTCTTGCAGTGCGAGCAGCTCCTGTTTCGCATCAGACCGATTTTTATCATCAATCAACTTGTCACCGTTGCCGAAGAGTATCTCATACTGAATTCTATTGTAATTGACACATCCTATGTTTGTTTCTGAGGCCAGTGTGAACACACCGGCCACAAACGAAATCATCGAAAAGTCGGTATCAGTTTTGTGTTGGGTAGTGAGGACCTTTCTGTAAATTTGTTCGGAGAAGTAACCGGAGGACTGATAATTCCATATCGAACTTTATACAATCGGTTCTCCATTCAAAAATACAAAGAAACCAAAGAAGTCTTCCGCTTTTATAGCGTCATCATAACGATAAGAATCTTTTAAGTTGAACCCATAGCGGTTGAATTCTCCTGCCCAATTCATTTGCTCATCCTTACTGCACTGATGATGGTTAACTAATTTACCCTTTTGCCATTCTTCAACCTGAGTACGGTAGTTCAGGATACTTTGTTGGAAATCTTCTAACTCTCCATCATGCGGGACGAATTCAAGAAAAGGAGAATAATTGTCTGCAAACTCCCCCTGATGCACATTCCTGCCGTGTTTGCCATATACCAGAAAGAGCGGAAAATGATTGTTCATTAAAATGACCGATTGAAGGTATTTGAATGCGAGATACTCTCTCGCTTTAATTCTTAAAGCGCTCAGGCGTTTTTTTTATCTGTGACGTAGTTTTCATAATCTGCTTTCTTAGCCATCAACGCTCTCTTCTCAGCATTAAATAAAGCGAACAGTCCCATCTCTCACCATCCTGTTTTTTCCAAAAGACTATCAATAGAATCAGCCCTTCAGCTACTCCCATAATTAGTATTCGGCAATAAATGGACTTGATCAGTTAAAACCTGATCTTGGTTAAACGAACCCAGGAGAGGAATAACCTTAGTTTTCGGGTTTAAGACACTGGAGTTAAAGAACAGAGATGAGTGGTAATTTTATCAGGGGAATTTCAATCTGAAATATTTATTATTTCTCTATGTATTACATTGGCTTACATGTAATTTTTGGTGGGTGATTTTGAAAGGCGCATTACGGGTTGGCATCTAAAAAAGGCCTGAGATGATGACATCTTCAGGCCTGTAAAGGCTCTTTGTACTTGATATTAGCGCTTACTGCTATCCGCTTTCATGCGCGCTAATACTGCCTTAACCGCGTCATCGATCTCTGCCTGATAGGCTGCAGGGAGACGTGAGAACTCATATGTGACCAGACGCTTCTCAGAGTCGACCTTCTTACGAGCAAACTGCTTTTTGTCTGCAAAGTCTGCAATCTTCTCGGTGAGAACTTTTTTGCCACCCCGTGTATTTCTGGCATCTGCGCTTTCTGAACGGAAAAGGCTGATGATCTTTGCCTTCAAAGAAGAGTCGTCATGCTCTGTGAGGACTTCATTGCCAAGACGTTCGCGGACGCTGTCGGCCAGTTTTTCAATACTGATATTTTTGACACTGGCTTTATCAGCAACATCAAGCAGCGTCTGATAGTCGTTTATCGACAGGTCATTCACTGAAGGGAACACGGCGATCATTTCATCGGGCACCGCTGCGGCCTGGAAGGCACGCGTGACTTTTGCCGCTGAAAGACCTTCTGCAGCTGCGATGTCAGTCTGCTTCATTTCTCCTGGATACATCAGCTTCAGCCTTTTACCTAATTCGCGGAGCGTATGTTCGCGGGCTGTCTGAATATCTACGGCCAGCTGGCGTGCGTCAGTCAGTGATAATGCATCGCGGGTAACCAGAACTTCAAACGGCGTGTCGTTAAAGATACAGGCGGCGCGACGTCGCGAGCCATCAAGTATCTCTATGCGCCCTTCTACCTCCCTGCCGATGGCAGGGAAAAACTGTTGCAGCTTAATGGTACGGGCGATATCGCTGACTGATTCCTCAGTCAGGAAACTCTGGTCACGACCATTGACTGAAGCATCCACAAACGTCTGCGACTCAATGTCATCGTGCAGAATTTTAGTCAACGTGAAGCGGGCTTCGGCACCGGACTTGAGGGTAAAGACGCGTTCGCTCTCCGACTCACTCATCATTTTTGAGAAGCTTGAGTTTCCAAGCTGGCGGCCCAGCTTAACCATTTCCTTTTTCATTTGATTCCCCTCACAAATTCAATTCGCTTAAATACCGCCTGGGTAAAACGTTCCGCCTCACGTTTTGCATTTTTCAGGGCTTCGGAACTGCCCGGATAGGAGCTAGGATCGGCGCTGACAATGGTGTCAAAACTCTCGCCACAACGCTCAAATCCATCCAGCCTCGGCAATGTCGCGTCGAGAATGTGTGAGGTAAACACATCTCGGGCCAGACCGTGTGTCATCTCGTGATCGCGTTTTGAGGTCATCTTCGACATAAAGCCGATATTGCCCTTTATCTGCGGAGTAATGCCCTCTTCCTCCAGCTGCTCGATCATTTCTGGCAGACGAGTGAGGTACTTAAGCGTCGAATGGAAATCTACCTGTGCAGGCGGCGTCGGTGTCAGTAGCAGGTCACTGGCTGCCAGTGCATTGAGCATGAACGCATCCAGATGCGGTCCGGTATCAATGAAGATGAAGTCGTAGTCTTTGCCAACCCGGTCAATGATGGTGCGACGTAGCACTTCGGAAGGCAGCATGTCAGGCAAATGCTGACTGACAAGGTCATTCCACTGGCTGGCAATAAAGCCGTCATCAATTGAGGCTGGTATCACGTCCACACCAGGAATGATGGTGGGCTTAATGATGTCTTCCTTGAGCTGCTCGGTATCCAGGTCATTAAGCATTGCCTGCGCCGCCGTTTCCATAATGGAGCCGATGCTGTTGGCATGGTTGAGGAACATGGTGCTGGAGGCCTGTGGGTCCAGGTCAATAACAAGAATACGTAGGTCATGCTGCAACAGGTCCTGATGTACGCGTAAACCATGTGCCAGCGTAACAGTACTGACGGTTTTCGATACGCCCCCTTTCAGGTTTACGACGAATACAACAAATGGCCCCTCCCCCGCGTGCAGGTCGCGATACTTGGGCACTTTACGGTGGGCGTAGATGTCTACCACGTCCTGGATAGTCAGCGCATAGTGCTTCGCATTGCCTGCGTCTTTCTTTCCAAACACATGACCTTGCTCTTCCATCTCATCTATAGCCTGCTCAACGGCACGGCGGCTCAGCTTGGGAAGATTAGCCACCGAATTGCGGGTGAACGTCTGATAATACTGATCAAGGCCAAACTCATTTCGTCTGACAGTAATGTCATCACTCATACTGCGCAGCATAGCGTTTGCTCTGCGCGCGGTTTCGTCTAACCCGCCGTAATTACTTTTCATTCATCCGCTCCGTTGGCAATCAATGACGTCAGTGTACGTAAAAAAAATGCTAGTGCAACTTTTTATGAAAATTCACAAAAAGTTTGTACGTCAAATGTTATGTTGATCATGCATTTGCTTCCTTACTAAAGAGTTATGACACAATTCACAGCTGTTTGAGCGTGTTACCCCTACCCTGCCCTATCGATTTTTCGCGGTATGAAATGCTCCAAACCACGCTGAAAACCCAAATGAATTTCAGTATTAAGGTGTTGTTTTTATTATATTAATTAATTTTATTTCAAGGTGAAATTCCCAAGATTCTGCATAGGACCATACCAGAAGACTTGCAGTACAATTCTTAGATAGTGGCCACAATTCTATGCTTTGTCATTCAAATGTTCATCTGGACAATTAATCATGCGGCCACTTTCAAGAGTAAGGCGCAGTTTTTGGCTGGGTACAGTCCTGCTTCACAAGGCTGTAAATTTCTATTTGGTAACAATGCAGTAAGATGTCAGAAAGCAAATCAATAAATGGATGTAAACATGGTTTTTGGAAAAGTCATCACCCTACTCTTTCTTCTCTCTTTTTGCATAACTAGAGCAAATGGCGCGGAATGCACTGACAATGAAAAACGAATAAATGAGGTCAATTCCCGCATTCTCTATGATCTTAATAATGTGACTAAGACTCCTAAAACAATTGAGATGAGCACAGTAAGCGAGGATGGTTACATTCAGGAAAAAGGAAATGTGAGTTTTAGCCGATGTGGGGAACTTATGAGCGGGTTAATGTTTCAGGAGAAAAAATCAATTGCTCCAAAGGGGACTCTGACGACGACTTTCAAATACTCACTAAGTAAGCAAGATGATGGCTGGAGCTATAGATATGATTTTAAGATGGTTGATACCGATAGAGCCACCCAGCAACAGAAACAATTATCTGAACAGCATACAGATGGAATTTTTCTGCTGAATAAGTATGGCGTTATCAGCAGATCAAGTGACCGTTCAGAAATGACGACCGGGACAGTGAAGAATGCGGGAATTGCTGATACGGCCTTCACACTGGATAACAATAATCAGTTGAAGGATGTTACACGTACCAGCAACATCCGCTCTGACAATTCAAAGACCAACTATGAATATGATGATAAGGGCCGTTTGAAAACAAAGCGGTCAGCAACTGAAGTCGCTGAATACACGTATGATGAATTAGGCAGAGAAAAGAGCCTGTTTTCTACAAAAACGTATTTTACGATTGATAAAACTCTAACCACCTGCAAGTCATGGAATTCAAACGGCCAATGCACTCTTGCTGAACAACAGACTAAAATAATTATACCGGGGATCGGTGAGTCAAAAGATAAGATTGAGGAACATATCGCGACCCTCAAATACGATTACGTCTACTGGGATTGATGCGATTTTTAAATAATAATTTATGAGTGTTTACTGGCCTGCCTCCGAAACCTGAGCTGTTCAAGGGATGCCATTTTCAAGAAATGGCAACTCCTATCCATACCTTACTCAATGGTATAAGTCTCTTGGACCCAACAGTCAGAAATCTGACCTTGGTTGAATAACTAAAGACAATCACAGGATCTAACGCATCAGGTTGTCATTCGTAAGCGAACGTTTTTCAGACGCTTGCTGGACACTCAATTACTGGATAAATAAATGTGGATAAGGTTCTTATCACTACCTGTGTCATCAAAGAGGCTCGTGCTACCCATCACAGATGAAGTGCTTTAAGATCGTATTCAACATATACGGGCGACAGGGATATCTTTCCAGTTAGTTGTCCATGCCGGACTCAACATCTCACGTTTCATCTTCCAGTCAGTATCGATGCCTTGGCCAGCAAACCAAACCGATCCCATACCAGATTGATTGATACCATCAAGGACACTCATCAATTTGTGGCTGTTGGCTCTGGGCTGATAGTCATCGAATAATGTGAGCTGGGTGATGCTGTTCGGCGTAAAATCATCCAGTGATACTCCTGCCTTCATGTATTGGCGACCATCAATCCAGATGTGATCCAGCGCCTTAATGACAACATTAATGATGTCTCGCGTGTCCTAAGTGGGAACAGGAAGATTCTGGCCAGCGCTGTTACCATAGAAAACTTCATTCAGTGCATGAGGTGAGGTTCTGATGAAAATACTGACTCGTCGGCAATATTGTCCCTCGCGACGTAACTTCTCAGCATCCCGCGTGGCATACTGGCACAGTGCCTGCTGCATGGCGTCTTTAGTGGTAATTCGCTCGCCAAAACTACGACTGCAGACAATCTGCTGTTTTGCTGGTGGCATTTCTTCAAGAGGTATGCAGGACTCTCCATTGAGCTCCCGAACGGTTCGTTCCAGTACCACACTGAAGTTTTTACGTATGAAAGTAGGAGAAGTACGTGCCAGGTCAAGGGCCGTTTTTATCCCGAACAGATTAAGGCGTTTACCAATTCTTGAGCCTACCCCCCAGGTTCTTCTACCGGCTGACGAGCCAGCATGGCTTCAATACGGGCTGGGTTATCAGGTGTTAATGCCAGCACGCCACGGAATGAGGCCACTCTTTACTGGCCCACTGGGCTGATTTTGCCAGCGTTTTGGTAGGTGCAAGGCCACAGCCCACAGTTAAGCCAGTGCACTTTAAGACGTGTGCTCGGATCATACGACCAAAGTCCTCATACGGCATGGCTAACTCAAGGCCACGACAGTCGCCAAACCCCTCGTCAACCGAATACACCTATAACCGGGGAACCATTTCCTCAATGCAGGACATGACTCTCTGAGACATCGAATGATTTATGTGGAATAGAAAAACTACGAAAATTTTTCGACGCGCAATTTAAGACTATAGTTTGTTCATAACAGAACCAGGCTGTGTTTCGTCAGGAGCTCCGCAGGTTCCTCACAGCGGCGCCGTTTGTGCAGCTCGCTGCAGAATGACGATTCCGGTCACTGCTTCCTCTGGGCGCATCTTATAAGCAAGCACAGCCCTGATAAACTGGATGCTTTACAAACCATAAGCCTGTCAGGGCTCTAATTTCAGAGACATATCCATACAGCGTAAGTCTGTCTGTGCAAGTTTGGATGGGCAGCTGTTTTCCCTGATGAATACAAAGCCATGTTGTTCATAAAATGTCTGTGCATTGGGAGTTGAAGACAGGGTGAGTTCTTTCAGTCCCCGTTGCAGCGCTTCGTGTTTAATCGTTTCAATAATCAGACTGGCCCAGCCCTGTCCAAAATAGTCTGGCAATGTAAAAACCGCCTCGACACTTCCACATGAGAGATCCAGATACCCTGTTGCAACCAGGCCCACATGAGGTAAATCAACTACGAAGAAAGGATTTTCCTCTATTACTGTACGGTAATTTTCAGGCATATTTTCAGGCGTCCATGCTTCAAGCACGGTGGCGCTGTAGCTTGGCTTACATCCCTCCCGTATAGCGAGATTTCTTACATTCCAGCATTCCTCTGCCTCATGAGGTAAAGCGAGCCGAATTCTCATTCTTATTCCTTTTTTCTTTAATTATGTGTGAATGTTCATCACGTCAGAGGTGCCATAACGCGCCGGAAATTCACTTTGTGAAATGGGCGATATGACAGCAATAATTCAGTGATACACCGAGTTTTACTATTCCTTCAATGACTGCCCAGCCATATCAGCAGTAGAGTAAAAATCACCGTAAAGCTGGCATGCCGAGCTGGCGACATCCGGTTCAAGACATAAAGTCACATCCTCAGCAAATCCCCGTATCCTGAGTTCTCTCGCCGATGAACACTCATAAAGTAAGCTGAGGTCTGTTTTCTGGTGAAACGACCAGGCAGCCACCGCCGCCTGCGCTTCAGGTGAACAACTTTCCCGGCCAGTTGCTGAGATAATTGCCCCCGCCGCGACGTAATCCTCAACCGCCGGGCGCAGGCTTCCGTCAGGCCATCTTTCCCCACAGGGAATAACCAGAATACGATCGTATTGCCTGCAGGCTGTTGCAGTTGCTGTCATATTTCTGAAACAACCACTGAAAACGGCACTGCCCGCATCTCTTGCCCGGAATGACACGGATGAGCCATTGGGTGAGGGTAGTAAGAGGCTTTCACCCCGCCTGATATGTTGCAGTGATTTCGGGGAAAGGCTGTAACCTTTCCCTATGAACCTTCTGTCAGAACTGGCGGTAGATATCCCTTTAGTGACCGCATATTCCAGTGCGGAGTGATCTTTCCAGGGAAAAGGATATATTCGCGCGCCGTTGTCAACCGCCAGACTGACACAGGTTGAAAATGACATGACATCAACCACGATGACGCAGTCTGCCTCTGCGGCAAGATAATCAACGGCAGAAATACCCCATTCGAGCCGGACTTCAGACTGGCTCTGACTGAACCACTCCCTCATGACACTTTCCTCCTGTTTAAAGAAACCTGAATGAGCATTTTGCCTGCCGGCAAACGCTGTGCCTGTATTCACTGAGTTAAACCTGCAGCATCAGATCCAGATTACGTACGGCGGCACCTGCAGCCCCCTTGACCAGGTTACGGTGCGACCCTTTTGCCCTGCGAAGGGGATGCCAGTGAGATAAAGGTACCTCACCTCATCCGGCACAGTCTCAGGCCTGCGGTATGGCGTGAGCTGGGGCTGGTCTATCGCACGAGTCCTCCTGAATCCGGAACTGCGCAGCTTCTCTCCGCCCTGAAAGCGGTCTGATCTCTTCTGAGATCCATGACTCATCCATTCAGGGAAAGAAACCGGATCGCGATATTTTTCTTCAGCCTTCTGAATATTTTTCTGACGTAACGCGAAGCCATGTCAGCCATACGCCGCACGTCCCCTGTATTCATCAGCCGGCCCCGCTGATTTTCATTAAATTCCATTTAATCCCCTCAACCACCGATTAAGCCGGTTCACTCCACAGCTATGCCAAAAATGCGCCACAGGGCCGTTTTACCCTCAGCAGTCACGCTCACCTCGCGGTAACCCGGCGTGCGCAGGATCCAGCCTTTCTGAAGCAACAATGTCATTAGTGCATGGCCGGCGTCTCCGCCCAGATGAAAGCGCCTTTCGCTCCAGTCAAGACAGGGACAGCAGGAACGGCGCCTTGGGTGCGGATCGACCACGGCCCCAAGGGCCTGAAACTGCGTTTTCCCCGGCGTAGTAAGAGATAAACCATCCGCTGAAAGCCACCCCTCCGTCATCATGAAATCGTACATTTTGACTGCCATCTCACCGGCCAGGTGATCAAAGCAGGTACGGGCATAACGGAGGCGTGACGGGGTTCTAGATCTGAACCGGGAGGGCGCATGCATGGATACGCCCATCAGATTTTCCAGTAATCCGGCAACGTGCAGGCCTGCCAGACTGTAATAGCGGTGCCTGCCCTGCGTGAGACAGATAACCAGTCCGCTGCTGAGAAGGCGTGAAAGGTGTCCGCTGGCCGTGGATGCGGCAATACCGGCGACTGCGCTGAGTTCGGTTGCCGTCCAGGCCCGTCCGTCCATTAAGGCGCAGAGAATACTGACCCGGGAGGGGTCTGAGATTGCCGCAGCAACGATGGACATGGATTTTTCAGGGCCGGACTCAGAAAACCCGCTCTGCGCTGCTTTATCAGGACTCATTCCGGAGAGACTGCCCATTTTTTTGTGACTTCCGCTGCCCGGACATTGTCATCCGTAAGCAGAATCAGCTGGTTACTGTGGTCGCTGTATTGTACCAGTATATTGATACCGCACCGGGCTATGGCACCGGTAATTTCACCCAGCTCACCCGGGCGCTCCTGAGGTAGCCTGCGGATGAGCGGGCGGCGGACGTCTCTGACGTCATAGCCCGCATCAGTGAGCACTATGCGAGCCTTTTCGCCATCCCCGACAAGAAAATGCGCATGACCGACATCCGGCGTGGTAAAAACACCGCCGCCCTCAAGACCAAAGCCATTTTTACCGAGGGTGTTCCCGAGCGAAGCCAGCGCCCCTGGCGTATTTTTCAGAACGACATAGATGTCATACATTCTGATATTGTCCTTTTTCAAATGAGTAATCACGGAATACACGCGCCACACGTATTCTGAAAAATGAAAAGACGGAATCTTTCCCTTCCTGCTGAGCAACCTGATGCATCAGGTTCTGCTTCCAGACGGCAATTGCGTCTTCGTCTTCCCACCAGGAAAGGGAAAGATATTTTCCTTTTGTTGTGAGGCTCTCAAATCGCTCAATGGAAATAAATCCGCGAACATCGGCTAATAACGGCTTTAAGTCAGCCGCGAGCTGGAAATACCTTTGCTGTGCTTCGGGAAATGCTTCTGCTTCAAACAGTACGGCTATCATGTGTCATTCCTGTAAGTGACGATTCGGATAGCGTAGCGTCCGTTAAAAGCTGATGATTCGGTATCCGCCGAAATATCAGTGTTTTTTTCCTGGTGTCCTGAACAGGCCACCACATTCTGAATACGCCACATCACTTGCGGCGTGGTCAGTCAAAAAGTGTATCGGAGTGAGCAGGTCTTCCTGAAGCAGATTCTGTCTGGCCCGGATAAGCTTCAGCCATACCGGCCCGTAGATTACCCTGGAATCAGCACGGCGCCGTAACAGCGGTGTATCCGGTGTAGGAGGATGGCGGGTGATACTGAAGCGAATGCGTTTTCGGCTCCATCTTTCATAGTCATTCATATTGCGACTAAGCGCATCAAGGAAGTCCGCTTCAGGCTGATCCTGAATCATTTCACCCCTCAGATTTAAAAGTCATTTTCTTAAGAGCCTGCTCTATCTTTTCAGCATCCTGCTCAATAATGGCTTTCTCATCCGGTGTGAGCGGAACTTCTTCAAGGTAACGTCTGACAGAGGCTTTGCTTTCCAGTATCAGTCCGCGTGCGCTGTCCTTAATCAGGTTAAAATCGCATCCGATGCATGCCATTCTGTGCGGACAGCTGCTCCAGAACGGATTTGTGCAGTACGAATCGCCCAGATCGTAATACGTCGCGGGTCCTGTCAGGCTGGCGGCCTCAGGGTCGTGATCAATCAGCACGCTTATCATGTGTGCGACCCTGTCTGCTTTGACAAACGAGGCTGCCAGCTGAGTCGGGCGGATGCGGAGATAATGCATGGTGGACTGGGGCGTTGAGTGCCCGGTCCACTGCATCAGTTCGTGCAGCGACATCCCCTGCGGAACGCTCGCCAGCGCGGTCACTGCGGAGGCCCGCCCCCGGTGACTGGTTATTGTGCCACCGCTGTCCTCTTCGGGGACGCCGGCTCTTGCACACAGCATCGGTATCAGCGTGCGGTTCATGATAGCGCTGCCTGCGGGCTTCCCCCGGTACTGAAACAGGAGCCGGACTTTCTCACCGGTCCGCTCATCAGCCAGCATGGCCTGTTCTGTCGGACGTTCAGCCGGCCAGGTATCGACATATTTTTTCACCACGGCCGCCACGGGTTTAACATAGGCTTTTGAGGTCTTTCCGGCGGGAATATGCAAATAGCACAGGGTTCCGGCAGGAATGACGCTGCCGTCCTCTTTCACTATTTCATCTGCCTGCGGCGCGATACACCCTGTGGTCAGGCGGAGCAGCTCGTTTTTCCGCAGCCCTGCATGGGTCCAGATAACGGCCATCGCCTGCAGCATGGCCAGCGGATATTGTATTTCAGTGAGCAGGTCTTCCTGGCGCAGATTCAGGCTGGCCCAGACGAGCTTCAGCCAGACCGGATCGTCGATAACCCGTGGATTGACGCCGTGACGAAAAAGAGGGGTGTCCGGTGTGGAAAGATGACGGGCAGGGCTGAAGCGAAGCCGTCCCCAGCCCCAGTTTTCATAATCGATCATAAAGCGGCGCAATGAGTAGATAAAATGCTCCCTTGAATGCGGCATCATGGGTTCGCCGGAGCGCACCGATTTCCTGATCCCTCGTTCCGTACCCAGCTGAAGCTCATCCACGTTCATCCGGCCCACCGCCGCAATAAAACTGGCGCAGATCTCCATCGTCCAGTCTGCCGGTTCCCGCACCTGCGGATGCTCCCTTGCCAGCCAGAGGCCGCAGCGCAGAATAAAGCTGTACTGGCTTTCCCGGGTGCGCGGTCTCAGCACTGACGTTTCCCGCCAGCGCCGGCACCACTGCACCCAGGCGGGATCGATTCCTTCGACCGGCTTTTCATACCATTTCGTATAGTTTCGCATCCTCATCGGGGCGCTGATGATGCCCAGCGCAGCAAGCCCGTGTGAGACCCGGCCGACGTAACGGGATGTAGCGTTATCAATGCTGTTCTGTGCCTGCCAGAGAAGTTCGGTCGTAAACGTCTCAAGCCGGGGATCCCTGTTCATTATCATCAGGATTGCCAGTACGCCGGATGTGTGCTGTTTCTGGCTTCCCGCGGCATAACCCAGTGACGTCAGCGTATCGGTCAGCCGGTGCAGCTCCTGATAATAAAAATTCTGACCGAAGATGGCGCAGGCATAGAGGGCGGGTTTCCGGATATCAGGGAGGCTGAGCGTGTCATGCAGACCTCCCAGGTGCCAGGCAAAAGCGGCCATCAAGGGACGACCCTCCCTGATTTCCCGGCAGAGCGTCTGCCAGCGTTCCTGTGGCCAGCACCAGCAGGGAGTGCCGGATAAATGCATTTCGCGCAGCAACCTGGCTATCACCAGCCCGGCGATTTTGCTGCCACATCCGCTTCCGGCAGCAATATCCGTCATCGGCCTGATGAGGTCCGGCGCAGGCTTCATCCGTAACATACTGGACCGGCTGTGGGAGCTGGCCAGCGCCATTCGTTCAGAGGAGGTCAGCGACCTCTCAAGCCGGTATGCAGTCATGTCGAACGGACGCCAGTTGCATTCAATCGGTCTTTGAGTGCCCATGCTATTTCTCCGCGCTAAAAATAAGCTTCGCCATTCTGAGATCTGCCGTTTCAATCGCGCCCGCCATCCTGGCGGCGAGATCCCTCCCGGAAAGGTGGATGTAAATATGGGTAGTCCCCGGATCGCGGTGTCCCGCATAGGTAGCCAGTTCGTGCAGCTTCCAGCCTGCGCGGGCCAGATGCGTGAGGCGAAGGTGCCGAAAGGTATGTGTTGAAATGTCCGGCAGCCCTGACATCAGTGCCCAGTTCCGTACCGTTTTGCTCCAGGTCCAGAAGGAAAGCGGCGCGCCCTGATTGCGGTCGGACGCAGAACGGAACAGGGCACCTCTGGCGATCCCTTCCTGCTTCATCTGCATAAGATGGGCCGCCAGCACGGGTGCCACGGCCGGGCTGTAGCAGACGATGCGTTCTCGCCGGCTCTTGGTGGTTTCAGCCCGGATGCGGATAAGCCGGTGTGCAAAGTCGAGGTCGTCGACACGCAAGGAGGTAATTTAAGATCGCCGTAGCGCACCGTAATAGGTTAATGCCAGCATCAGGCGGTCACGAAGCGGGGATGAGGCAGCATGAAAAAGAAAAGCCTGCCACTGCGCATCGTCAGGTATCCGTGGCAGCTTTACGACGCGGGGAACCAGCCCTCTGCCGGAACTCAGCATGCCTGGCGTGCCGGAGCGTGGCAGCGGATTCACCAGACAGAGATCCTGATACATCAGAAAGTCATACCAGAGGCGGATCGCCGACAGGCGCAGCTGGAGCGTGGCGCTGGCCACGGGAGAGGGCATACCGGGTAACTGAGGGCTGATGTAGGCGGCCAGATCTTCAAACCGGGCCTTTTCAGGTTCAATGCTCTTCTGGCTGCAGAACGCAAAATAATGGCGGAGGGCATTGCGGTAGGCGGTGAGCGTGGCCTGCGCCCGGCCCAGATCGGATAGCAATTTCAGCCAGCGCTCAGCCAGCAACAGGCTGTGTTCATTCGGTGAAATCAGCATTGTGTTTACCCCTGACAGCAGTTTTTCTGCTCAAAGTTTACTCAATCAATGTTGCATTCCACTTAACTTACTAAAGCGCATAGTTTGAGCTAAATACATGAATATTCTCAGAATAACATTCATTTTTTATCTGAAACCAGGGAGCTCCCATCTTAATGCCGAGCGCTTTTGCCCCTGCAGATCGCGCGATGACGCAGCCGTCATTGTTGCTCAGCACCACAACGGGCTTGCCGCGCAAATCAGGCCTGAACAGGGCTTCACAACTGGCGTAGAAGGAATTAACGTCGGCCAAACCAAACATGGGCATAGTTACCTCCGGCGCGCACGCGTGCTGTTGAAAAACAATGTCACTACCCCGAGCAGCTGCAACTCCTCGGGATAGATGGTTGAGTAATCCTGATTCATGGGCAGCAGTGCCAGTCGCGGGTGCAACTGAAGGTGCTTGACCGTGAATTCTCCGTTAACTTCGGCGATAACAATATCGCCATGCGACGCTTCTTCAGCCCGGTCAACCACCATGACGTCGCCGTCAAAAAGTCCCAGCTCCTGCATACTGCTGCCGCTGGCGCGCACGAAGAAGGTTGAGGCGCGACGGCGAATGCACAGCTCGTTAAGATCAAGCTCGGACTCTACATAGTCTTGGGCAGGGGAGGGGAACCCCGCCGCGCAGGTGTCTGCAAACAAGGGTACGGGGACACGAGGCGTAAATATGGGCGGCCAGAGCAGCGTCAGGCCGGAAGCACAGGCTGCTGGTTTCATGACTGCGGCACTTTCAAGGATGCCGTCACGCAGGCTGATAACAACATGGTAAGAATCATAAATCCCCCTTCAAATAGTACTGTTCATGCATACAGTATTAATGAGTAGGGATTCGGTGACAAGTGTGTATCAACGAAGAATTGCCTCACTCTGTACATCGCCCTGAAGAACAATGAAATATTTCCGCTATCCAGCCGGATGAAGTATTCAGGCATATGACACTTGCAGTGTTCATAAAGTAACCACTTTCCTTCAGTTCCTTTATGAACGTGCCATACGGCGATCTGTCCACAGGGTTTGCGGGCGGCTGTGCACTCATATTGTGGACAACCTCTTTAGATATGGATTTACGTAATGCCTGGTTCAAGCGATGTCATCAGTTTCATCAGATACATATCCCGTTAAAAACGACACCAAATCGGTACATTAAGAACCCATGATGCTGGTACGGGGCGTCTCCCTGCGAGCTGCTCTGCCAAACTTTGCGCCACGCCGAACGGACATCATGGCCCGAGTGCTTCGGGCTGTCAGGTGGCCGATGCTGCGGCACGACATTCTGAGCTCAGACATCACGTTTTTTATCTTCTGAACCTGCAGCCGGCGTTGCCGGCGCTTGAACCGCGCCCTGAATAAAGAGCGCTCTTATGGGCAACGCCGTTTCGCTTCTACTCTGCCGCCGTTGCTGCTGATTCGTGCTGTTTTTTCACCTGTTCTCACCGTTTTAAATTCTTTCGCCGGGGCTGAGACAAGCACAGAGGCCGTGGTCGTCCCGGGTGAAATGCACGTCGTGAACATTTTTTTCAGGCCACGCTGTTAGTCCGGAAAAAATGCTCCCTACGCCCAGGACAACTGCCGTCACCCGCGCAGGTTTACGCCCTCGCGGCGAAGGATCTCAAACGGGTGAAGTAAATACCGGAGGAAAAATCCAGCCGAGTTCCACAAAACGTCAACACCGCGGCTCCCGAAACTCAACGGGTGAGGTGTTTAAACAACTTGATGAGGAGAACGAATATGGCTGCACGAGGCGTTAACAAGGTCATTCTGGTCGGCAATCTGGGGCAGGACCCCGAGGTGCGTTACATGCCTAACGGCGGCGCGGTGGCAAACGTCACGCTGGCTACGTCAGACACGTGGCGTGATAAAGAGACCGGTGAAAACAAAGAGATCACAGAGTGGCACCGCGTAGTGCTGTTCGGAAAGCTTGCTGAAGTGGCGCGGGAATACCTTAAGAAGGGCTCGCAGATCTACATTGAAGGCCAGCTCCGTACGCGCAAATGGCAGGGAACCGACGGGCAGGATAAGTACACCACGGAAGTATTGGTAAACGCTGGCGGTACTCTGCAGATGCTTGGAGGACGCATCGGCAACAGTGGCCCGACTGATAAACCGGTTAATCAGCCCCGGCCACCGGCAACGGCTCAGGAAAAGACGGGAGCTCAGACCGCTGCCAGAGGTAATGGTGGCAGGGTTAGGAAGGGCGCTTCCAGTAAAGAACACGCGCCAGCATCGCAACAGTTGAAATGGCCAGAGCCGGGAAACTATCCGCCACCACCAGAAGACGTTGACGATCCGATCCCATTTTAGTATTGCGCGGTCCTGCAGCAGCGTGACCGTTACCCTCTACCAAACCGCAAAGAGTGCCCCGGCGGAGCTGCAACTCCGCCGGGGCAGGGCAATCAAATTATGAGGAACCTGAAATGCCAGTGATCCAGTCTAAAGACATTACGTGTGGCAGCAAGCACAGCAACAATCGAGACCACCAACCTGCCGAAAACATGGTTAGTCGCAGCGGTGAAATGACAACCGATGAACCCTTTACGCATTCCCGGTTGCAGCAGTTTACAGCTGATGACTTTGAATCCTACCGGGCGCGTGGCGAGGCGTTTCGTCATCGTCTCAGCGGGGCCGTGCTCAATGCGCTGAAGCTCGGTGATATCTGGCGTACGGACTGTGAAAGTCGGGGAGAGTGGGGTGGCATTTTCCCGGTCCATCTTCGTTTGACTCACCGCAGGTGTAAGCACCTCACGATAGACATCCTGAGCCCGGGCAATGGATCTCCGTTCTGGCATGGATTGATGTGGCTCAACCCCGATCATACCGGTCTGTATTTCTGGAACAGCGAGCTGCTGGCGGCAGATGTCATTGGGGGGCTGCTACAGAATATAGACGAGATGGTCAGCGCAGGCCATAAAGCGGGAGACATCGCCGCGATGCTTCGAGGACGGGGGGTAAGCTGATGAAAAATTTATACGTCCCTCATCTTTCCTGCTTGGGACTGCAGAAAATCAGGTTATTTAAGCAGGTAGACATCTGGTCAGCTGCCTCTGCGGGTATTGAAGGATCCGACAGACATTCAGGTTTGATAACGAGGCGGCACATATCAATTGATCGTGATATCGAGGAGGCCCGTATCACTGGCACTTCGGGTGAAGTGAAGGGACGTAAGACCGCCAGTCTCCGCTCATTTTTCTGTCGGACTGAAAGATCAGTTGCACGCTGCATGGTGTCAGGTGATGGGGAGATTATCATCATTGAAGCTGAAACTGCGCTTGCCTGGCAGACTCCCGCTACATACCGGGTATGGTTCTCTCACTGGCGTAGCAGGGGGGTTGGGGTGAATGACTTACTAAATATGACGTGGGTCTGGCGTCAGCGTTCGACAGGATGAATCTGGATGCCGCCTTGCAATCTGGCTAATGTGCGGGTTCGACACTGCGCTGCCCATTTGATTTTGACCAATACCTGTAACGATATCCCAAATAAATGATGCTTGTCAGCAACCTGCCATCAGCCTGCTGATGGCAGGTACGCTATAAAACGACCGTGGTTTCTTACGCTAATTTGTCCGTACAAAATTCCCGGTGCCACGTGAGATGTTCCTGAAGTGGCCAGTCGTTGCAGGAAGCCGGGAGGTGCAGCCGCTTACCCTCCAGCACAGAGTATTCCGTGCCCATCAGTTCGGGGGAAAGACAGACACAGTAATCTGGGTCAATCCACAGCATCCCTTTATCAAACAAAGTGTGTATATCGGTTTTGAGAAGTAATCCATGACGCGCTTCGGTGTGCCATCCACCTGCATACGGTCTTACGTGTGCAGCTTCCAGTAATGCTGGGATTGGGCATCCCGTGACTGCGCATTGGCCACCGTAAGCAGTCATCAGCCGCTGCCTGAAGGCGGGTTGGCCTTCACGTGCCAGCACTTCACGTAGTATGCGGACGCGCATATCACGATAGTTTTCCGCTGGTAAAGTAAAGGGGGCACGTTCAGCTTTATCGCGTAGCGCCATCATGAGCGCATCTGTCGCGATGGGAAAAGTAACCTGCACCGGTGTTTTACCATCTTCAGCGATATCCCAGACCCCGTGCTTTTCAGGAATATAAAGCATGTAGCGGGTCTTTCTCCCTTCTCCGATCCGGAAGAGTTTGTCCATAGGATGCTGTTGATTGCTGAGCATGCTTTTTCGCGCAGCACTGTGATACCAACGCTGATTGTGATTGACCGTGAGCGCCTGAAACTGATAGTCGATCTCAGCCTTTTTTAAGGGTGCGTTGCTCGCCTTGATCCATCTTGTGACTTCGGGAGCCGATGCCTCTCCGAGTACCTGCATGGCGTAAACCACGCGCAGGCGGTTAGGCTCCAAAAATTCCGCGGGGATGCTATGACTGCTCATCTCTGAATCGCTTTTAAACCCGTGATGGCGCATCCAGTCTCCCCACTGGCGAGAGTGTGTACTGATGCCGGTTCGCTCTGGCTCACGAGCGTTTATCTCCGCTTTAAACTCCTGACGAGTTGGCGGCCGCTCAAGTCGGGTATACAGTTCATGGCAACAGTCCCATACCGCTCTCACCAGCGGTCCTTCAGGATAGTCTTCTTTGCTTAATGGCATTGTATCTTCCCTAACTAAACCACCATGGAAAAGGACATATCACTGCATATGACCTCGGCTTTAATCATAAAACTCTCTGACTGAGCAGCGGTGGTACCTAAACTGTCTGCCTCAGGAGACTGCTGATTTACCTTTACTTTAAAATCAGAGCTTTTTTGTCCTCAACAGGGTATCAAGCCGGATATAGGACTCATTCTGCTTAATGCCTTGTTGCTGCTCAGCGATCTGGTTTAAACACATACGCAATTCTTCCGGTGGGTAATCAGGCTCTGCAACCAGCAACGCTAACAGCTCCAGCGATTCTGATGGATACGCGTGACATAAGCCCGACTTCTCAAGAAGGGGGACCAGATAGAAAAGAAATTCTGCTGGCTGGAGCCAGTTCTTAACCATATGGAATGCTGCCGGGAATTGCTGGCCAGATGCCAGTACGAGTTGCACCAGTCTGTCTGAAATTCCGGAAGACCTTCTGTCCTGATTCTGGGGCCACATCTTCCTCCAGAAAGGTTCGATACGGTTTATCCAGTAGGCTTCTTGCTGACCTTCTCCCGCTCCGCTCAGCGCCTTGCCGAGCGCCTGAGCCACGCTGAGCAGCCCTTCATCTGGTAAGTTGTGAAACGCGTTTCTGAGTTCTTCTTCAGAAAAAGCCTCCGCCATGTCGAGCGCAACATAAGTGAGAAGCGTGGCATACTGCTCACCGTGTTTGCCTAGGCTCGCGTAGTGTGCGGCCGTCTCAATAAAGTCACCCCGGAGCAGGTCAAACAGCGGTTTATACAAACGGGGAGACCAGAGGAAGCCCTCCCAGACAGCCCGTGCTTCTGGGCTGTGTTCCCAACTGAAGAGTGGAAGAAGATTCTGTTTTGTCCAGTCAGGATCCACGCGGAACAGGGAAATGAGGTTTGCAGCCAGTATGACGCGACCATGACGAAACCGGGCTATTTCAGGCTGGCACAGTTGAGTGAAAAGAGGTTTTAACCATACGGGAAGCAAATCACCATCCTGCTTTTCACCTCGAAAAAGATCGTGCACCAAGGCCTCTGTTACATAGCCAACGGGGTGGTTAATGGCTTCCGAAACAGGATCATCAATGGGTTTCCCATTCACCAGCGTACCTGACTGTGCCTCAAAGGGAACGTTCAGCATTCTCTGACATAACTTCCTGAAAACACCGATGTGCCTCTCCAGTGTTTTCGAGCATGCCTCAATCCACCACGCCAGAGAATGCTTTAATTCAAGCAAGACTTCATCCGGCAGGCTCACGACCACCGGTGCCGCTGCGCGCCATGATCGCTTGAGCATGTCATCTTTACTCCACGCCTGAAGTGCCTCTCTCCATCGCCAGACCGGGATTTCACCGTCTTCCCCGACCAACTGCAGCGCTTTCAGGCAGAGCTTCATCTGTTTTGAACACTGTTCACGCCAGCCGTCGCTGCCAAAGAAGCGTTGCTCTTGCGGGTATGTTTTCAACCATGAGACGAGTTCCGGCAGCGTACCGGGTGCCGGGCTGAATTTGGGTTCATCATCGCTATCGTCGCGGGCATTTCCTGTCCAGACGCTGAATTCGTCACGTTCATCCTCTGCAAGCTTCCATTTGGGATTGGCTTCGCGCAATGTCTGTAACGTTTCTGCGGCAGCGTTCTCCAGCGGCAAGCCTGAGGACTGAAGCTTTGCAAGATAAAGCCACCTTCTGCGGTTCAGATAGTGCCTGATATGTTCCGGATTCTCCCCATCGCTGTCCTCGTCGGCTGGCGGCCCCTGCAGGATGGCGGCTTCCAGACGTTCCTGCTCGTCTTGCCCCAGGTCTTTACCCTTAATGACCAGCAGCCTCAAAACTTCACGGCCTGTATCCACTGACCACAGCCAGAAATGATCATTATCGGTCAACCAGCTGACCCACTGAGATGTGGAAATCACATCGCTGTGAGCGGCGGCAAAGAATGCCAGTCGCTTAAAAGTTGGATAAGGCTGCTCGAACCAGTCAGTGGCAACGCGCGCTGCGCGTACCGGTGATTCTGAAAGTAAACCCAGCCATGCATCACGCAGCAGTTCTATCAGCAGCGTCCAGTCTTTGAACCGCTGGTTTTGCGCGTGTGCGGAAATAGAGGGCATCGCCCAGACAGAACTGTCAGATTGTTTGTCTGCCCCACCCATCATGTGAGCTAAATCCAGCGCATCTTTCAGTAATTGTTGTAAGTCATCAAACAGCGCCGGGAGCCATTTCTTAAAACGGGTATTCTTATCAATATCAAGTATCGATCGGGCACTATCCAGTGTCAGAGCAAGCTCCCAGTGCACCAGGTCCCTGACGTGTGTGGGGGACGTTGTTTGATCTCTGGCCTCACCATTTAAAGCCGACAAGTCATAGGGTTCTTGCAGGATAATTTTAGGCGCCAGCAACTCTCTGAGTTCGAATCGCATGGTTGCTGAAAGCCCTTCAACATTAAGACGGGTCATCCATGAATAAACATCCATATGGCTTCTTGAACCCTTCACTCTGCCATTGAGCAGTAGCCCCCAGAGCATATTCATAAGTAACGTGGGAATGGCCTGAGGAGAGTCTGCCTTAATTTTTTCCAGTTCTACCGTTTTATCCTGACTCGCAAGTCGTGAAAGATAGGCTAGTTGACGGGTGATAATGCGGTTAAGGAGGGGATGAAGGTTGCCGCCGTTAGCCAGCATAAGCAGTAATCTGGGTTCATTCAGGTAACGCAGCAGCCAGTTTGCCAGGGATTCCATTACGTGATCCCAGCCAGTGCCATGCTTGTTTAGCGAGAAAAGTGTCATCCAGGGCGACAGCCTGTAGGTTGCCGGCCGCGAGATGAGGCTAAAGCTGAGCTTCTCATCAGCCTCTTCATGCGGGATTACGTTAAAACGCTGAAGGTCATCGTGATGGAAGTTATTCAGCATGAGGCCATCAAAGAGCCAGTCGACCGGTGGGGCAGGGTTGTGTTCAGCAAGACGACGGGCGGGCAGTCCTGAACTGTCCGACAGTGCCCACAGCATTCTACCAACAAAGTCATCCTGCACCGTGCTTCTGGAGGGCTGGGCCATTGCGTAATCAATGACGATACGCTCTTTACCCGTGACACCTTCGTGATAGGTTTCCGCCCATTTTTTCAGTGTTCTGTGCAACAGAACGTGATCAGCTCCCTGTGCCGGGTCATCAACATCATTGTACATAATGGGGATGACACCTTTGGCCTCCCATTCAAGACGCATCTCCCGCTCACAGCCATTAGAGTAAGCAGCAAATGCCCAGGCTGCCTGCGTCGCTTCGCCCTGGCGTTTATCCGCTGCAAGTGCGTCCATCATGTACCGTAGTACCGGATCATCAATGGAATACCCGACAAAGCAAATCACATAGTTTCGAAAGAGTTCGCTGACAAACCTCGCGGCCCAGCGTTCGGTCAGATAGGCCAACCCAAAATCACCACTGGTAACGACCAGCCGGTTTAAAGCGTGGTCATCCATTTTTGGGGTGATAGCGCCGTGTAAATAGACCAACCCGTTCCAGCGGCTTTTCTTAGGTACCGGCAGCATGGGAGCGCTGAAAGACTCAAAAGTCTGTTTTATGCGTTTTCCTGCCTGCTCAAACAGCGGATCAAAGTTAGTGGTGACCAGCCGTAGCTGGCCGCTGCGGGTTTTGGCCAGTTTCAGCAGCGCTTCGTGCGTATCCGTTGCTTTCCGGGGCCAGCTTTTCTTCGTCAGGGCCTGAACAAGAGCCTTGCGCATCTGGATCCGCCCACCGGGTAACCTTCTTTCAATGAGGTTTAGCGTGGCGTCGTATTGCTGTTTAGTTAACGTCCTTTTTTCGATCGGATCACTGGAGCGACCCGTCAGTTCATAAATTATTTCGACCAGCTTGCCGAAACCAGGTAACCCCGCGGGGACTGAAATCCCTGCACCACAGAAGAAAATGACTTTACCTTCTTCATGAGCCCGCAGAAGCAAGTCAGGGATGTCCGGTCCATTTTTAACAAACTGCATTCGGTAAACTCCTTTTTAGGGTCGCTTCCTCTGAGACTTTGCATAGGCCGCACACCCCTCAGGTGAGGCGTAATGGGGCATAGTCTGTAGCGCGAACGCGGGTGCTGATAAGGTGAGATAAGATTAATCCTAAGCCCTTCTGATGATAATAAAAATTAATTCTTATTAATTCTCAAGAAGAGACTGAATCACCATTCTGATTAACGCTTGCCCCTTCGGCTCCCCGACGTTGCCGGGTCGTCAAGCCCCACTCTGCTAACCGGCAAAGCCGGCAAGCTCCGCCGGACCGCATGGCGTTCCGGGCCATCTGGCTAGGGTCTGATGGCAAAGGCAAGAAGCAACCCTGCAGCTGGCTGACCGCCAGCGCCTTCACTGGCCACAAAATCTGTGGCCGCTGAGGCCCGGACCGGCGTCAAGCTGCCGTCCGGGGCTGTGCCCTGTTCATCACCTGCTGCCCTGTTTCGTTCTCCTGAGCCCCTTCGCCGTGCAGAAACCTGCCACACGGGCGGCCTCGCGCAAGGGGCGTTAATCAAACGTCTGCACCCGGTCCCGTTGGGCTGCGGCTTTGACGTTCCCCCTGCGCTCTGTCCGATACCCGCGTGCCTGTTCTGCTCTCACGGCGAGGAACTCAGAGAAACATCACTTAAACGCAAACAGGAGAAACAACATGTCACAGCAGAACGTCAACACCCCGGCTTCAGAATCTAAAGAATCATCGGTTTTAAAGACCAAACCCGTTCGTCGTCACGCGAAAGCGAAGGCTGACAAAGCGGCAGCGGTGGCAGTCGAGCAGGCACTGGAGAAAGTGGAAATCGAGATGATCCCGCTGTCGCGTCTGGCGATCTCTACTCTGAACGTGCGCCGTAAGGTTTATGTGCAGTCGCGCATTGAGTCGCTGGCGGCCACCATCAATAACGTCGGACTGCTGCATAACCTGATCGTGCATGATATGCCTGACGGTATGCTGGGCGTGGCCTGCGGCGGTCGTCGCCTGACCGCGATGCAGTTGCTGCTCACGCAGGGGATTTATCAACCCGATCAGCTGATTCCCGTTAAGCGCGTGTCTGAGGAACTGGCCCGTGCGGCCTCTATGGTCGAAAACGGTGAGCGCGAGGATATGCATCCCGCCGAGCAGATTGCCGGGTTCCAGGCGCTGGCTGACGAAGGTAAAACGCCTGCACAGATTGGTGACCTGATGGGCTACGGCTGGCGCCACGTGCAGCGCTGCCTGAAACTCTCAGGCCTTGCGCCTGCGATCCTTGACGAGTTGGCTGCTGACAAAATCACCATCGAGCAGTGTCAGGCGCTGACGCTCGCCGACTCACACGAACGCCAGGTTGAGGTATGGGATCAGGCTTCCAGCTATTACAACCCGTCAGCTGACACCATCCGTAACCTGATCACCTCGTCTGAAACCGAAATCAGCCGTTCCCACAAGTTCGCGTTTGTTGGTAAAGACGCTTACTTGGCAGCAGGCGGCACGATTCGTGCCGATCTGTTCAGCGGTGAGGACGACGGCTACATCGACACCGCGTTGGTGGAAAGCCTGACGCTGGAAAAACTGCAGCAGATTGCCAATGCCGTTGAGAAAGAAGAGGGGTTTGCCTGGACTGGGGTCAGGGCAGAAGGGCGCATGCATGCCTGGGACAGCAAGGTGAAACGCGCCTATGTGGTACCGCAGGAACGCTGCCCGGACTACACCCCGGAAGAGGATGCACAGGTGAATGAGTTGCGCGCGCAGTGGCGTCTCACCGACGATGAAGCGTTGAAACCGCAGCTGAAAAAGCAGATCGCCACGCTGGAAAACGATGCGGACAAGCGCTGCTGGGCGGCACTTGATAAAGACAAGACGGGCGCGGTGATCTGCTACGAGTCAGGCGTGTGCTATATCCAGCGCGGCGTTCAGCGCTTGGCTGACCTGCCGAAAAAAAATAAGCCTGAAAACAAAGACGACATGCAGGCGCTGAGCGAGGGTTACTCAGCTGCGCTGGTGCGCTCGATGTCCTGCGAGCGATCGCTTGCGGTGCAGGCGGCACTCAGTTCAAAACCGGATATCTCTGTCGCCATGCTGACCTGGACGCTGTGTCGTTCAACGTTCAGCCACGGCAGCTATGACAATACCCCGATGAAAGTCAGCCTGACCGACAACAGTTCCTCTCTGGTTGCCGACTCGGCATCGAAAGAGGAGGGCAAAGCCTGGCAGTTTATGCAGCAGCAGAAAACGGAATGGCAGGCGAGATTGCCGGAGCGCTGGGCGCAGGACTTCCTCTGGCTGCTGGAATGGAGCACCGAAGATGTGCTCGGTTTGCTGGGGTTCTGCAGCGCTGCAACGGTCTGCAGTTTCCAGGGTAGGGTCTATGGCAAAAGTCAGACCAGCAACCTCGATATGCTGGAGTCGGCGATGGGCTTTGATCTGGCTGACTGGTGGCAGCCGACCGCTGAAGGGTTATTCAAGCGCATGAGCAAAGATCAGATTGTGGGCGCACTGACGGAAGCTGGTAAGACAGGCAACGCCAGCGATGCGGGGAAAATGAAAAAAGGTGACGCCGCAGAGTTTGCGGAGGAGGCACTCAAAGATGCCCGCTGGGTTCCTGCGTGGATGAAACCGCTTAAAGACGAAGCGGCAAAAAATGACAGTGAAGGCACTCAGGGCAGCGAAGACTGACAGCAGCAGACCGCCCGAAAGGGCGGTCATTACACCAGGAGAAAAATCATGAACACGATTCCCCGTCACCTGTCTCTCATTCCTGCCTGTCCGTACACGCTTGCCGTCAGCCTTGCGATTGCTGACGTTGAAAAGCGCCAGCAGGGCAGGGCGGCAAAGGGTAAGCACCCGTATGCCAGCGCCTATGTGCGCCATTATTGTGGTACCCGGACGATTAAAGCAGACCATCTGCGCAGGGTCATGCCGGAGTACTCCCCGCATGACCGCTTTGCTCCGGCAGCCGTAGAGTACATGACCGCGCTCGATACGCTTATTGCTTCCCGAGGTGAGCGGTGTCCGTCCCCACTTTCGCAGGACACCGGAGCCAGACTGTTTCCGGCGACTGCGGCAAGGCAGCGGGAGCGCCTGGATAAGCGCAGTTCACACCGGATTAACAGACAGGTGAACCACGAGAGCAGGCTGGAAGAGCAGAAGCTCAGGCGCTATCAGCAGCGACTGGCACAGGCGAAAATTGATCTGACGTTTCAGACGCCGCTGACGGTTGGCGCATGGTACGCGCAGCAACAGGAACAGGAGTTCTTTGAATTCGACATCATGCACATGGTGATGGCGTGGTTGCCGCAGTTTGCATCTTGCCAGTATCTCGATCCTGACTGGTACTGGGAAGAACCGCTCTGGTTGCTCATGTTTGACATTCAGGCCGAGGTGAAAGGCGCGACGGACGAGGCTCTGATTGCTGACAGGCTGGTTCTGCCAAATCGTCTGACGTTTAAAGGCTGAATCCGAATGTCCCGCAGGCTTTCTGATTGCGGGACATTCTGTTGTAATGGCTGAAACTTAGCCTGATATGCAGTTTGAAACAAATGACTATCAATAGGGAATGTATCTATGAGCTTTTGGCTACTGGCTGCGGTGCTTAACGGCATCTGGATCGGCATCTTTCGTTTTGCCTTCCCGGAGGTGCTCAGCCTGACCGAGTACATAATGGGTATGATCATCTGCTTACTGCTGGCGCGCGTGATGGCCTCGAAGGCAGACGAGCCAGCGGGTGATATGCTTTTCATTGTGCTGTTGAAAGGGCTGATACCGGTTACCGGGCTGGGATTGCTCGCGTGGGGAACATGGTTATCGCGCAGCGGTGAAACTTTGCCGGAGGTGGCGAATAGCGCTGATGCGGTGAACAGCTCAATGGGTGCCAGTTTACCGTACGTCATTATGGCGCTGGGCGTCATGCTTCTGGTTACGGGGTATAGGATATTGCGGCGTTAAACCCGGCGGCCCTGCGGGCCGGGAAAGGCCGATGCTGACGCATCGGTCATCTCCCTTCGCCTGCGCCTTCTCTCACCCGGGCGCTGTCTCACGTTTTCCTCTCACTGCTTACTGCTACTGTTGGTCCTTTTGCAGTGACGCATCTAATTGTTCTTATAAACTTTTCTCAAACCTTAAAGCATTAACAGCCTGATGGCCTCCTTCGGCTCCCCGGCATTGCCGGGTCGTCAAGCCCCACTCCGCTAACCGGCAAAGCCGATAAGCTCCGC
>NZ_CAJCKS010000054.1:0-31208 GCF_903970985.1 Pantoea sp. ME81
CATGACCTTCGCCGATCAGACGCCGCAGCTGGCGGATGTGAAAGCGGTGGACGATGCCTATCCGATGTTCGGCACCTTGCAGACCGATCCGCCGGGATTAAAACCGCAGGCGGGCACGGTGCTGGCCGCGCCACGCTTGCTGGCGCTGCTGAATCTGAAAGTTGGCGACAATGTTGATGTCGGTGACACCACGCTGCGTATTGCCGGTGAAGTGATTCAGGAGCCGGATGGCGGCTTTAATCCGTTCCAGACGGCGCCGCGCCTGCTGATGAACCTCGCGGATGTCGATAAAACCGGTGCCATCCAACCCGGCAGTCGACTCAGCTGGCGCTACAAGTTCTCCGGCGATCCGGCTCCGCTGGCGCGTTATGACAGCTGGATTCAGCCGCAGTTAAAAGCCGGTGAGCGCTGGATCAGCGTCGAGAACTCCGAAGATGCGCTGGGTCGCTCGATGCAACGCGCCCAGCAATTTCTCCTGTTATCGGCACTGCTGACGCTGATGCTGGCGATTGCCGCCGTGGCGGTGGCGATGAGCCATTACTGCCGCAGCCGCTACGATCTGGTAGCAGTGCTGAAAACGCTGGGCGCGACGCGCAACGCCTTACAACGGCTGATCATCGGCCAGTGGCTGGCGGTGCTGCTGCTGGCGGCCATCGCAGGCAGCGTGCTGGGGCAGGGGATTGAGGTCATCCTGCTGGCGATGCTCAAACCAGTGCTGCCTGCCGCCTTGCCTGCCGCCAGCTTCTGGCCGTGGCTGTGGGCGATTGGCGCGATGTTTGTGATTTCGCTGCTGGTGGGATTGCGCCCCTATCGGCTGCTGATGGCAACTCAGCCGCTGCGTGTGCTCCGGCGTGATGCGGTGGCGAATGTCTGGCCGCTGCGGTTTTATCTGCCCGCCATGGCGCTGGTGGTGGTTGGCCTGCTGGCGTTATTGATGGGCGGCAGCAAAATGCTGTGGGCGCTGCTGGCGGGCGTGGTGATGCTGGCGCTGCTGCTGTCACTGCTCGGCTGGGGCACACTGTTGCTGCTGCGTAAGCTGGTGGTGCGCAATCTGGCGATGCGTCTGGCGATCAATCGTCTGCTACGGCAGCCGGTGATGACGCTGAGTCAGCTGGCGGCATTTTCGCTCTCCTTTATGCTGCTGGCGTTACTGTTGGTGATGCGCGGCGATCTGCTGGATCGCTGGCAGCAGCAGTTACCGCCGGATGCACCGAACTATTTCCTGCTTAACATGACGCAGGAACAGGTGCCGCAGGTGCGCGACTTCCTCAATCAGCATCATATTAAACCGGAATCCTACTATCCGATTGTGCGTGCGCGTCTGACGGAGCTGAACGGCAAAGAAGCCGATCCGAAGATGGATAACGCGCTGAACCGCGAATTGAATCTGACCTGGCAATCGGAGCGACCGGATCACAATCCGCTGCTGGCCGGGAGCTGGCCGCCGAAAGCGGGTGAAGTGTCGATGGAAGTGGAACTGGCGGATCGCCTTGGCCTGAAGCTCGGCGATACGCTGACCTTCAGCGGTGATACCCAGCAGTTCAGCGCCAAAGTCACTAGCCTGCGCAAAGTGGATTGGGAGAGCCTGCGGCCGAATTTCTTCTTTATCTTCCCGCCGGGCGCGCTGGATCAACAGCCGCAAACTTGGCTGACCAGTTTCCGCATGGACAGCAATCCGGCGCTGCTGGCACAGCTCAATCGCGCCTTCCCGACGCTGAGTTTGCTGGATGTCGGCAGCATGCTGAAGCAGATCGGTCTGGTGCTGGCGCAGGTCAGTCAGGCGCTGGAGATCATGGTGGTGCTGGTGACGGTGTGCGGTGTACTGCTGTTGCTGGCGCAGATTCAGGTGGGTATGCGACAGCGCCGTCAGGAATTGGTGGTGTATCGCACGCTCGGTGCCAGTAAACGCCTGTTGCGCGGCACGCTGTGGTGCGAGTTTGCCTTGCTCGGCGTGGTGTCGGGGATTGCGGCGGCACTGGGCGCAGAAGCGGCGCTGTGGGGATTACAGCGTAAGATCTTCGATTTCCCCTGGGAGCCGGACTGGACGCTGTGGATGGCATTACCGATTTGCGGCGCGCTGCTGTTGTCAGTGTGCGGCGGCTGGCTGGGCGTGCGATTGCTGAAAGGGAAGGCGCTGTTCAGGCAATTCGAAGCGGCTTAATCTAGTGCACAAAAATCAAAGGCCGCTTGCGCGGCCTTTTTCATTTACAGCTTCTCAACCGCCCAGGCAATTCCGCTGGCGTACTCTTCCGGTAGCAGCGGCACCAGCGCGTTCAGCGCCGCCGCAAGGCGTGCCTGGTCGCTGTCAGTGAGATTTAAGTGCCCCACCTTACGGCCCGGACGCACTTCTTTGTCATACCAGTGCAGATGCACCAGCGGCTGTTGCAGCCAGTCGACATTCACGTCGGTGCCAATCAGGTTCACCATCACCGACGGCGCGAACACCACCGGTTTCGGCAGTGCCAGACCCAGCACCGCACGCAGATGCAGCTCAAACTGGCTGATCGACGCGCCGTTCTGCGTCCAGTGACCGCTGTTGTGCACACGCGGCGCCAGTTCGTTGATCAGCAGGCCTTCTGGCGTGATGAAACACTCCATCGCCATCACACCGACGTACTTCAGCTCATGCATGATCGCGCTGAGCATCGCTTCCGCCTGCTGCTGTTGCGCGGCATCGGCCTGCGGGAAGGCCACGCTGGTGCGAAGAATGCCGTCCTGATGCAGGTTATGCGTCAGCGGATAGAACACCGTGGTGCCATCCTGACCGCGCGCACCGACCAGCGACACTTCACCGCTGAAGTTGATGCCCTGCTCAACGATGCACTCGCCGTAGCACTCATCCGGCAGCGAATCGGTTTCGTTGGCGCGCAAACGCCACTGACCACGACCGTCATAACCACCGGTGCGACGTTTCACAATCGCCAGTTCGCCCAGCGAGCTGAATACCTGCGGCCACTCGCTTTTATCCGCCAGCAACTGCCAGGGCGCCGTCGCCAGGTTCAGCTGATCGAGCAGCTGTTTCTGCGTCAGGCGATCGGCCAGACGCGGGAAGATATCGCGGTTCACAAATGCCGGATGCAACGCCAGCTCGCGCGTTAACGCGGTTTCCGGCCAACGCTCAATCTCTGCGGTGATCACGCTTTCGGCGATCGGCAGGGCAGAAGGTTCGGCATCCAGACCTACCGGATACACCGCGATGCCCAGCGGTTCGCCCGCCTGGCGCAGCATACGGCCTAACTGACCGTTGCCGAGTACGCAAACCGGTTTCATGCATCCACCCGCGGATCTGGGTTGTTCAGCACTTCGTCAGTCTGGGTTTGACGCCAGGTGGCGAGACGCGCCGCCAGGTCTTTGTCATGCACCGCCAGAATCTGTGCCGCCAGCAGCGCAGCGTTAGCCGCACCGGCTTTACCGATCGCCAATGTACCAACAGGAATACCGCGCGGCATCTGCACGATGGAGTAGAGGCTATCCACACCGCTCAGTGCGGCGCTTTGTACCGGCACGCCCAGCACTGGCACCAGGGTTTTGGCAGCAATCATGCCCGGCAGATGCGCAGCACCGCCAGCACCCGCGATGATCACGTGGAAACCGTTATCTGCGGCAGTTTCGGCAAAGCTGAACAGTTTGTCTGGCGTACGGTGAGCAGAGACCACTTCAACGTGGAACGGAACATCCAGGCTGTTAAGAATTTCCTCGGCGAACTGCATGGTAGCCCAGTCACTTTTAGAACCCATGACGATGGCGATACGAGCCGGGGTGGCGTTGGATGACATGCGGTCAACTCCTGTGAATAGTCAAACGAACCTGGCCGGGCGGGCAGGTAAAGAAGGGCACAGAGAATAGCATGAGAAGAGAGCAAGGAAAACGGTTGCGTGGCCGGAAAACGGGCAATGATGCGTCAGGATGGGCAGATGATGAATCTTCATCCCGCTGAGTGCCGAGCACTGGCGCGCCCGACTATGAAGATGCGATTTTAAAACGGGAATTCGATCAGCTGCACGCCATCGGCATCAACCTGAATCATCGAGCCATTTTCATGCCAGGCACCGAGCACCACGCGCTGGGCGCTTTCACCTTGCACCAACAACTCATGCACCGCCGGACGATGGGTATGCCCGTGAATCAGAATCCGCACCTGCTGGCGCGTCATCGTATCGATCACGGCTTGCTGATTAACATCCATGATGCTCATCGACTTGTGCTGATTGGCTTGCTTGCTGTCGGCGCGCATACGTGCGGCGATGCGCATGCGAATGCGCAATGGCAGGGCGAGGAACAGACACTGTAGCCAGCGCTGATGCACTTTGGCGCGGAAGCGTAAGTAGCCTTCGTCGTCAGTGCATAAGGTATCGCCGTGCATAATCAGCACGCGATGGCCGTACAGGCTGAGCACTTGTTCTTCCGGCAGCAACGTCATCCCGCTGGCACGCGCAAAACGTTTACCGAGCAGGAAGTCTCGATTCCCATGGATGAAGAATTTGGGGATCGGCAGGGCTTTTAGTGCAGTAGCGATTTCACGATGTAGCGGATTAGGATCGTCATCGCCAATCCAGGCTTCAAACAGATCGCCGAGGATGTAAAGCGCATCGCAATCGCGCGCTTCACCCTGCAAAAAATGCAGAAAACCGGCAGTAATTGCCGGTTCTTCTGTGCACAGATGCAAATCTGCGATAAACAGCGTGCGCGACATTACTCGCTAACAGTCACTTTCTGGATGACAACGTCGTCAACCGGAACGTCCTGATGCATGCCGCTGCGGCCCGTTTTCACCGCTTTGATTTTCTCAACCACGTCCATGCCTTCAACCACTTCAGCGAACACGCAGTAACCCCAGCCCTGCAGGCTTTCGTCACGGAAGTTCAGGAAGTCGTTGTCTGCTACGTTAATGAAGAACTGTGCAGTCGCTGAGTGTGGCGCCTGAGTACGGGCCATTGCCAGCGTACCTTTGGTGTTCTTCAGACCGTTGTTGGCTTCGTTACGAATGTCTTCTTTGGTGTCTTTCTGCTTCATGCCAGGCTCAAAACCGCCGCCCTGGATCATGAAACCGTTGATAACACGGTGGAAGATGGTGTTGTCGTAGAAACCTTCACGGCAGTAGTCCAGGAAGTTTTTCACGGTAGCCGGCGCTTTGTCATCGAAGGTTTTGATTACGATGTCGCCATGGTTCGTCTGGAAAGTGACCATTATATTCGTCCTGTTACGGGTGTCGTCAGTATCAACTGCCGCGCCTGCTAAGCGGCGGGGCATTTTTGTAGACGCTTCTTATATCACAAATTCCGATGGCTCGTCAGTAAGGCAGCCACAGAAGGTAAGCGAGCGATGCACAACTGAGAAAAATACGGCACAATACCCAGCTACGCTGGAAAGGCGTATCCCGCAAACGTTAATAACGGAATCGTTCAATGCTGAAGATCTATAACACCCTGAGCCGTCAGAAAGAGGAATTTAAACCGATCCACGCTGGTCAGATCGGCATGTACGTCTGTGGAATTACGGTTTACGACCTCTGTCACATCGGCCATGGGCGTACCTTCGTTGCATTTGATGTGGTGTCACGTTATCTGCGCTATGTGGGCTATCAGCTCAAGTATGTGCGTAACATCACCGATATTGATGACAAGATCATCAAACGTGCCAACGAAAACGGTGAGAGCATCGAAACGCTGACCAACCGTATGATCGCTGAAATGCACAAAGATTTTGACGCACTGGGTATCCTGCCGCCGGATCTGGAGCCGCGTGCCACGCGCCATATCCCTGAAATCATCGAACTGGTTGAGCGCTTAATTGAACGTAAGCACGCTTATGTGGCGGACAACGGCGACGTGATGTTTGATGTGCTGAGCGACAAAGGTTATGGCGTGCTGTCTCGTCAGGATCTGAATCAGCTGCAGGCCGGTGCGCGCGTTGAAATCACTGAAATCAAACGCAACCCGATGGATTTCGTGTTGTGGAAAATGTCCAAGCCGGATGAGCCCGCGTGGAATTCGCCGTGGGGCAACGGTCGTCCAGGCTGGCACATCGAATGTTCCGCGATGAACTGCAAACAGCTCGGCACCCACTTCGATATCCACGGCGGCGGGTCGGATCTGATGTTCCCGCACCATGAAAACGAAGTGGCGCAGTCAACCTGTGCGCACGACGGCGATTACGTCAACTACTGGATGCACTCCGGCATGGTGATGATTGATCGCGAGAAGATGTCGAAATCACTCGGCAACTTCTTCACCGTGCGTGACGTACTGGCGCATTACGATGCGGAAACCGTGCGTTACTTCCTGATGTCGGGCCACTATCGCAGCCAGCTTAACTACGGCGAAGATAACCTCAATCAGGCACGTGCGGCGCTGGAGCGTCTCTACACCGCGCTGCGTCACACCGATGCCAGCGCTACGCCAGCAGGCGGCGAAGAGTTTGAAGCGCGCTTCCGCACCGCAATGGATGACGACTTCAACACGCCGGAAGCCTACTCGGTGTTCTTCGACATGGCGCGTGAAGTTAATCGCCTAAAAACTGAAGTCAAAGCCGCCTCTGATGCACTGGCCGCGAAACTGCGTCAGCTGGCGAACGTGCTCGGCATCCTGCAACAGGATCCAGAGCAGTTCCTGCAGAGTAGTGCGCAGGTGAATGATGACGAAGTGGCAGAGATCGAGCATTGGGTCAAAGCGCGTTCTGATGCGCGTGCCGCAAAAGATTGGGCACAGGCGGATGTGGCGCGTGACAAGCTGAATGAGCTGGGCGTGATTGTCGAAGATGGTCCGCAAGGTTCGAGCTGGCGTCGTAAGTAATAGCGTCGGGTGCGCGTTAACGGCACCCGAATAGGCAGATTGAAGGGTGCGCTTTGATCGGCACCCGAATTCTCAGGTCGCAGGGTTCACGTTGATGCGTACCTGAATTTACCAGCCGCAGAATAGCAAAAGGGGCGAACCGTAGTTCGCCCCTTTTTATTAGCCTGAACGCTTAAGCTACAACGGTAATTTTATAACCCGCGAACTCAACTTGCTGGCCTGCCACAATCTTGCAGCGCTTACGCGTTTCGATTGCGCCATCAACACGCACTTCGCCATCCGCGATGGCCACTTTTGCCTGCGCACCGCTCTGTACCCAACCTTCAAGTTTCAGCAGGTCACACAAATCAACGTGAGCATGTTCGCCCAAAGAAAAACTGGCCATTATGCCTCCTCCACGTCGTGATACTCTTCGCACGCGACTAATGTATTTTGAATCAGGGTCGCGACCGTCATTGGACCGACGCCACCGGGAACTGGGGTGATATAAGACGCACGCTCAGACGCGCTCGCGAAATCCACATCGCCCACTACTTTACCGCTCTCCAGACGATTGATGCCAACATCAATCACCACCGCGCCTGGCTTGATCCAGTCACCGGGAATAAAGCCCGGTTTACCGACCGCCACCACCAGCAGATCGGCGTGCTCAACGTGATGACGCAGGTCTTTGGTGAAACGGTGCGTGACGGTGGTAGTGCAGCCCGCCAGCAGCAGCTCCATGCTCATCGGACGACCGACGATATTGGATGCGCCAACCACCACGGCGTTCAGGCCGTAAGTATCGATATTGTAGCGCTCCAGCAGCGTGACGATGCCGCGTGGCGTACAAGGACGCAGCTTTGGCGCACGCTGGCACAGACGACCGATGTTGTACGGATGGAAGCCATCGACATCTTTGTCCGGCACGATACGTTCCAGCACTTTGACATTATCGATGCCGGCTGGCAGCGGCAGCTGAACCAGGATACCGTCGATTTCGCTGTCATTGTTCAGCGTATCGATCAGTTCCAGCAGTTCGGCTTCGCTGGTGGTCGCAGGCAGATCGTAAGAGCGGGAGATAAAGCCCACTTCATCACAGGCGCGACGTTTGCTGGCGACATAGATCTGCGAAGCGGGGTTCTCACCCACCAGCACCACTGCCAAACCTGGTGCACGTTTACCGGCTGCCAGACGCTGCTGTACTTTTTCGGCAACCTCAAGGCGCACCTGCTGCGCAATCGTTTTACCGTCAATAATTTTTGCTGCCATCAGAGAGGAAATCCATCTGTAGAGAGTTAAATCGGGGATTGGCGCCTATTCTGTCAGAAGCGCGTCCGGCTGTCAGGTAGAGATTCATTTCACCCGTGCGTTTCACGACTTTCCGCAGTGACGTGAGGCCGCCTTAGCGCGTATTATGTCCCTCAGGAAATTATGTGGATGCCGTGATGATTTGGTTAATACTCGCCACGCTGGCGGTGGTGTTTGTTGTAGGGTTTCAACTACTGACGGCCGGTTCGCGCCATGCTGCGCAGGCGCTGAGTAAAAGGCTGCAACTGCCGCCGGTGCACATCGAATCGATGCTGTCGCTAATGGGTAAGGATGCGGCCAAAGAGTTCACCGATTACATCGCGGGCGATAATGAAACCCATTTGGGCAACGGCGCCGCGGTGATGCTGATCTGGCAGGTGTTGATTGTCGATGGCAGTGACGAGAACGCGGTGCGCTGGCACGGGATTTTGACCAGGGCTGGATTTTCAGGGCTGATTTCGCGTCAGCAGCTGTTACTGGCGTTAGGGTTTTTGAGGCAGCTGGAGCCGGAGAGTGCTGAACTGCATGCGCTGCGGGAACAGTATAATGCGCGGTTTACGCAGCAGGGGATCGAGCTTGAAGGGGAGGCGGGTGAGGTGAGTAATTTGGTGTTGATGAGTGAGTGGCGTAAGCGGCATTGAGGAGTGGGGGATTATTGGGCACGGCATAGGCATGGGTATCGAAGGCGGATGGCGCGAGACATGGGGCGCACTGCTCGGTCTTCAGGACGAATTGTTCAATGATTCAACACTCTGGAGCCGCAGGGCGGCAAAAACGTTGACGCGAGAGCGTGCAAACGTATAATCCGACGCAACCACTATGCGCCCTTAGCTCAGCTGGATAGAGCACCGGCCTTCTAAGCCGTAGGTCACAGGTTCGAATCCTGTAGGGCGTGCCAAATCTATAACTTAAGATGCCAAATGGCGTCTTTTTTATTTATAAATCAGTAGATTGTTATCAAATTTGATGTTTGGTATTACAACTCTCGCTTTGAACAGTCTATTCACGGTCTCAGACAATGGTGAATGTAAAAGTAATAGCTACCTCAACGGGTCTCCTATTTTAATTTACATATGATGCTAATCATCATTACCACATTTCATTAAAAACACTAAAGCAAAGCTCAATCAATGACTTGATCAACATGATTTTTTGATTTTAATTTGATTATTTTTGATTTTCAGCACGTTAGATGATTAGGGATGAGTGCTCTAAAAATGCATAATTTATTGATTTATTTTTAGTAAATTCAATACCCTAATCTTTGGCGTCTGTTTTTTAATCAACCCCATCGTAAGGATGTGTCGAGTTAACGATGAATTCATTAATGTTGCACTTGATTCATGCCTGATTGGGATATTTACCTCATTTCAGTAAGTAAACAGTTGGAATTGATATTTTACTGTTTATAATTACAGTGTTTTTTGTTGGCATGTTTGCTCACATGATTTAGGTCGTTTACATGAATTTTTGTGATAAAAATGTGGCCAATGGGATTAGATTCCGTTAGGATCTTTGGATCGCTAAAACATAAGATGATATGAACATGAAACCACTAAAGAAATATCAAGTAGCTTCGTTTTTTGCGGGGATTGGTGGATTCGATCTAGGTCTTGAAAAAGCTGGAATGGAAGTTGTTTTTCAATGTGAAATCAACAAGTTCTGTCAGAAAGTTCTAAGAAAGAATTGGCCAAAGATTTCACTGCACACTGATATCACTCAGTTAGAAGCAAATGAAATTCCTGAAAGCAGTGTTTGGTGTGGTGGATTTCCTTGTCAGGATGTCTCGTCCGCAAACCAAGGTAAACGTAAAGGTTTGGAGGGGGCCCGGAGCGGCTTGTTTTATACTTATGCAAAACTCATTGAAGAAAGAAAGCCTGAATGGCTTATTATCGAAAATGTTCCCGGACTCCTCAACAGTCACGATGGACAAGACTTCAAAGTTGTCATCGATACATTGGTCGAACTCGGGTATGGCGTATCGTGGCGAGTATTGGATGCAAAATACTTTGGAACACCCCAGCGTAGAAGAAGAGTGTACATTGTCGCAAGTCTTGGAAACATGCGCTCCTCTAGAGTCCTTTTTGAACAAGGAGCAACTAGATTCACTGATAAACAGGGCCAAGGAGAGAGGGCAAATGCTACCGGAACCTCTCATTCAGGCTTATCAAAAGCAGATATCTATTCTATCCAACATGCAAGTATCGGAAGAAAAGCAAGCGCTGGCCCCCAAGCTAAAGGGTACAGAAACGATGGAGAAACATATACCCTTGATTCCCGAGGAAGCTCAGACGCTGTATGTTCGCCGGATGTTGCCTTCAGAATACGAGCGTCTGCAGGGATTTCCAGAGAACTGGACTCTAATCGATTCAGAGCAGTAGGGAACGCCGTCGCAGTCCCTATTGTTGAGTGGATTGGCAAGAGAATAATAGCTATAGATCAAGAAGATGATTATTGGGTGCGATAATTACTTTAGTATTATCTAACTTCAAAAAATCACCTTCAAACAGCTCGGGGCGCGGGGCGCCTTGATCTGTTAAGAAACGGACAAACGTTGAATAATTAGTAAATAGAGTTTTTGTTTTATCAATTTCAAGAGGAATTGGTCCTGGTTGAGCTTCAATCTCTGTATTTTCTTTAAAGGCTAGAATGCACAATGTCCAATTATGTGATTTTAAATCACGAAGGTTTGCATTTCTGAATCTTTTATGTAGATAGTCATATAATAAACTGCCAACAGCAAAAACGATTTTTCCTCCAGTTTGATCTACAACATTACCTTTAACTAAAAATTGCTCTTGCTGTCTCCTCCATGCATTGGTTTCAATTGTATTGGCAGGAACAGGTTGCCTCAGTATTTCATTTGTTGGATTATCTAACTCTGACCAAGCCGCTATATGTCTGGTAATTGCCCCTGTACTACTTGTTTCCCCTCCGCCCTGCATTTCGAGTAGAACTTCATCTACTCTACCTCTACCTGAAAAATTCCGCATTACATAATCGGCGTGATAGCTATTATCAGAATCTGGCAAAGGTATATTTACTTCTCTTTTAATTCCAATTTCTGAATCAAGTAGTTGTTCATCTTGATAAATCAATTTTGCTACTTGGCGAAGAACATCTTTTTGATGTTCAACTAAAATATTATCAATTTGGCGTGTATTTCCTTCGAAAACAACTGTCTTTTTTTGGCGAGTAGAACAAAGTCTATGTTCACATACAATCCAAATCGTATCGTCTTGCTTGCGAACACTGCAGACTGGATGAATTTTTTTAGAAACTTTGTCGCATGCTCGATCCATAAAAGGGCATTGTACCAATGCACCTTTTTTAACTGGTTCTATCGGAGTATCCACATCTGTTCTTTGACCTAGGTATTCAGCAATTCTGACTGCCATTGATTGCTCCTTAATCTAAATTATTATTGACTTGTCCAAACTGAAATTAATAACACATAGAAATTAAACCGATTGCAGAAACCTGTTCAATCTGGTTGATTATATCTATATTAAGATATTGATATGAGAGCATATAAGTTACATACTATCCTTAAAAATTAATCAAATCAAACATTACTATAATATATCATTTAAAATTAACTTTAACATATCTCATTGTTTTTATAATGAAAATTGATTTTTTTGGTTTTCTAAGCTAAACAGGTGTGATTTATGTGGTTCAATTTCTTATTAAAACCTTCCGCCACTTCCAAACACTCAAATCCTTCAACTCTGGGCGTGCCTCCTTCCTTAACCAACTAGCCAATTCCACAATCCGCAAAAAATCCATCCTTTCAAGATGAAGTAAGATTTAGGAGCAGGGTCAGGTCAGAGGCATCTTATTGGATCTATCCGCCCAACTGACCTGATGGCTACAAAAGGAGGCGAATATCCTCAGTGGATCACACCTTTGGTGGTTCAAGAGAAATGAGCCACTGTGCTAAATCCTTTAAAGGCTCATCGCCATTGTGTTTCAGGCCGAACAGCAAGTCTTCCTGGCGCGGCTGGCCAAAGACGATACGGTAGAGTGCAAGTTCTCGCTTGAGCCGCTTAAACTTAATGCTCTCTTTGCTGTACGGCAGTATGGGAACCCGGCGCTCGACGCGAGAGGTTCCTTCTTCAAAAATCCAGTAGGGAATTAGATCCGACTGTCCTGCTTTGCGTTGGCTTGCCGCAAGAGCGAATAGCTGTCTCCATGGGTCTGTACTTTCTGCCAGCGAATTAAGTGCACTCAAACCATAATACTCAGCAATGTTCTTCCTTACCGCATGACCCTTATAACGGTGTACTCGTCCTTCACGCTGCTCCATATCGACCGGGTTTGACGGTAAATTCCAGTGCATCACCGCATGGCACCAGGTGTGAAAATCGAGTCCCTCTTGCCCGATTGAGGTGGAAGCCAATACAAAGGGATGGAAGGGGGAGTTAAACGCATCTTTTACCGATTCCGCATGTGCGACGGCCTGATCCGTATCGTCCTTGAGTTGGCCGTAGCGTAAAGCAAAGCGGCAACGCGTGTACAAATCACTCCAAGTGTAATTGCCCTTGTTCGTTTTGAACTCTTCAACGTTCAATTGTGTGGTACGCAGTGACACTACGGCTTGGATACGTGATGCCATAGCCGCTAATTGCACTTCGGCGGATTCATGCTGTAACCCCATCGATTCCTGCAGCGTATGAACATACTCATCCAGCATGGCCTGAATGTTGCCATCGATGCCATAACGCAGTGTCAGTCGCCAGTAAGAATCATCCCCTGTGCCGCGTAGCAGCGAAATGCTCTCAGCCAGATTGTAGAGCGAACGAAATCCAGAGGCGATCTGCGCTGCAGCGGACAACATCTCAGCCGAATCGGTTGCCAGGCCTATGTCGATACGGCTGAGCGCGCGTAGTGCGCATGTACCGGGGCTGGCAAGCGCGAAGTCACAAAGAACCTCTACCAGATCTTCAGGACGCGGGCCGAGGGAGATTTCACCCTTTGCCATCCGGGCAAACAGTTCAATGTGTTCCTGGAAGTTTTCGGCTGGCTCATTTGGGGTCGTTCCGATATACCTGTGATGTTCACTTTGCCACCAGTTTGGTGTTTCGGTACGGGCATCCAGTAACGCCGTAGCTGCCCAGTACCAGCGTTCATCCGCACGTACTCCCGGCACGCCCATACCCAGTGTCTCAAGTAGTGCTTCGCATTTCGTCGTTACAATCGTTCTTATGGCCTTCACACTCAGCGGCTCGCCCGCATGCTGGCGGGCAATTTCAAGTGGATCGATATGACGTGCGAGTGTCGGTGACGGCAACAACCAGGCGATAACGGGCATACCGGTGAGACGGCCATCTTTTGATGATTTTGCAAAGTTGAGCAGCGGTTTGACTTTTTTCTTGAACTGGCTGTGCGAAATCTGAGGATCGGTACCAATCATCCGTCGTTCGGCTTCATAAGAGCAGACGGTGGCAATTGCATTAGGTACTGCGCTCCAGGCGGAAAAGACCAGCGTTTTGGTCAAGCTGCCTTTATTGGCATATACCCCGCTTGGTGTCATGTAAGGCAGTGATGGAGGCATCCACAAAAGCTGCCACATGCCTTTATCCAGTGTATCTTCAAACAGCATCCGCATTCGTGGATTTGCAGCATCTAACGGCTGGTAGCGTTCCAGTTTTGCCTTCGTCAGCAGCTGAGGTTTTGCTGATTTAACGAGTTTACGTAATGCATCTGAAGGAGATTTCAGAACCTTATCCATAAGGTTTCGTAATTCGTAATGTTTCAAGAAATTGAAAAGATAAGGCATCGATTTCCAGTATTCGAGGACATCGCGAGCGTGTACTTCCATGGCTACGCCATCAACAGCTGCCGCGTGATAAAGATCTGCAGGCGTAATCATTGCCGGTTGCAAGACTTCCTTCGTCATTGCATCCAGTTTTTGTGTCATCGTTACCCGTTCGGTTCGGCACATGACCTGTAATAAAGCGTGCTCCAGTGCTTTTTTGGTCTGTGCTGCGTTTTCTGAGGCGTGCAATGCGGTACGGTGATCGAGTAAGTGCTGCTGAATATCTTTGATTTGACTGTCACCCTTATACAAAAAGTGCAATGTACGAATAAAGTCGGCGTAGTGGTTATCCTCGTCGCTTTCCTGATCGAGGGTAAACATTTTATACGGGGTCGCCGAGAGTAAGAGTACGCGTACGTTCGGCTGCTCAAAGAGTGCTTTTGCCAGCAGTGCGGCTTCATCGTCACCATCGAGTAAGGCTTTAAACCGCTGAAATTCGTCAAGGATAACCAGATCGGGTTCCAGCGCGGATAAACACACAGAAGCCAGCTTGCTTCTGAGTTTGCTGATTAAGGCATAGCGCAGTTCAGAATCGTGAGGCTTGCTTTCTTCGACATCATCGGCGAAACACTCACACCCCTCCTTGAGCTGAGCGTACAGTTCGACATCGTCTAACACCTTGCGACGAAAGTCTTTTGCCAATTCCATGTCAATGTCTTTGACGGAAAGTTGATCAACCGTGGAATGCCAGCCTGGTCGGCCTGCCGCTGCCTGGAGCAGGTTAAGCATGCCCTGGCGTAAACGTTCGCGATACTCGCCTTTTGCCAAAGGTAAATCGTACAAAATGCGGTATAGGATTGCGCGTTCTTCTTTATGACCGCCACGACTGCGGGTGTGATCAAGGGCGGTATTCGGCGTCAGGCTGATAAAGTTGATTTTGTTTTTGCGGAGAGAGCGTACCTGTTTGGGCAGGAATGTTAGTCGCGTTGAGTGCGAAAATTGCGACTCATTACTGACATTCAGCCGCTTAATATTTTGCGCCGCGATGGCCGCATTTGAGCAGATATAAATGATGTCGATACGGTCGACTTTATCCTGCAAAAGTTCGATGGCTTTGGCGATGATGCCACGGGCAACCATTGTTTTTCCCAGACCCACTTCATCGGCCACCAAAAAGCGATTTTGCTGTTTATAACCGTATAATTGCTGAAAAACATAGTTCACGGTGCGTTGCTGAAAATCTTTCAATCCCGTGAGCGGTGCAATAATACTGGTTTGCTTATCGGCCATTTCGTCCTCCCATGGCTGATTCAAATACGGCCCATAAATCAAGGAAATCTTGCGGAATAATGTCGCTTTGTCCTTTGCGCATGTTGCCAATCAGCGCGACGATATCTTTTAACCGTTTAGGCTCGCGGCTATAGATGCGCGTCAGCTCTTCCAGTACGGCAAATTCTTCACCACTGGCAAGCCCTGTAAAGAAATTGCCATCGCCAAAGGCGTTTTCGGCAATGAAGGATTGCTGTCCCGCCTCGTCTATCAACATCAACAGATAACGTAGGAAATCCTGTTTTTGCATGTTGCTTTGTAAAATCATCGCGTGGCGATCGGGGGGCAAGGCATCAATCGGCAGATTGAGGACAAATCTGACCGATACATCCGGATGCGATGTTTTGAGGGAAAACGCAGTCAGTCCGGTAATGGACGGGACTGAAAACTCACCGAGCGCTCTTTTGTTCACATCTGCCGGGTCGAGCAGACTGCAGCCCAGTCCATCTGATACCGTCACGGGCCACGCAGTTGCCTGCACAATACCTACTAGGTCAGGAATTTCACCGACAAGCCACAATGCCCAATTTTGGTCGTCTTTATTAGGATGGCAGTGAAGAGTCAATGAGGCGTCGGCGAGTAACGTACGCGCCTCTTCTGCGTGGGACTCGGCTTCTACACGAAGGGCGTCGGGCTCAAACGGCTGGGCAGGGTCGAAATCTTGCAGATAGTTTTCCATTCCATTGCTGCTCAGAAGGTCATCAATGGTGCCTGTATGTTTTTTCTTACCCTTGAGCGAGACTAAAATTTCGCAGTTTGTTTTTCCCAGTAGCGCTGTGCTGGTGGCGTTTGCGGAACCCAGAACCAGCTCGCTGTCTCGGCCATTTTCAAACAGATAAGCTTTAGCATGCAGGCCGGAGGCGATGATGTCATTAGGGATACCCTCGTCGGATGTCGGCTCTTCTGCAGCATCGTCAAGCTGAAGCTGACGCGTGAAAAGGCTGCGCGTCTCTTCACTCAAGGTAAGCAGGGTGTCCGGGCGCGAAATCAGCGCATCTGCTTGCTGGGAATGCTTCACGATGTGTTGCAGTGCTTCGTTGGTGCAAAACGGAGAGATAACGACCGCACGATCCGCTTCGGGTGGCTGCCAGTCGTACCCTTCTCCAGGCAGGAAAAACGCGACCTCATCAAAGCCAGCGGGACATTCCCATTCCACATACAACAGTTCATCTGCAAAGTGCTGCGCCTGCGCCCGGCGATGTTTCGATATTTTTCCCGTCGCCCGTTTGGGCAGTACGGAGAATAAATGCACCAGCGCTTTATTAGCACTTTGCTTTCGTTTTACGGGGTAGCCATCCAGTTGCAACGAGAGGTCCCAGGATGAATCGGTGGTTAAATTTCGGCTCAGTACCACCAGTCGGTACATCGCTTCGTTTGTTTCAGGACTGATAAAACGAATTGCCCAGATTTTGGGGTGAAAGACTCCGGGGCCTTTAGCTTTTGATTCAATAATCATATCTTCAAGCAGGCCGAATAAGGGGTTGGGTTTGAGCTTTGCGGGGATCTGAATACGCCCTTTTTGGACATACACCGTGATACGCTCGGAATAGCGGCGAATGGCTTCAAAAATGGACAGCGGATCCTGAGCACGGTTGCTATCAGTCGCTGTGAACGCCAAATAAACCGGCGCCTGAAGCAAAAATGCCGGGTCGAGTGAGAAGCTGGTGGCAATAGCTTCGTCAAACACCATGCCGGGTGGAGAGGTCAGCGCCGAAGTATATAAGCTGCGATTGTTAGGGTTTAGCATTCTTCTCTCCTGAGACCCTGCGCCAGATCCTTAAGAACTATCTGGACGTTATTCCAGCGATAGACCAGCCGTAGGGTTCCAGCAGATCCACTCCATTGCTCCAGTGCTCGCCTGTTTTTAAAGCGTGAACGCGGGCCTTTGAGTGCTATTTCGCGGGCACGGATAAGTGCACAGGCTTCTTTACTGGTGAGTAATGCCCCAGAAGCTTGTCGGATAAGATCAATCCATTGTTCTACAAAGCGGCGGGTCTTCTGACTAATGCTATAGTCCGGCCCGGCGGTGAGTATCCACATGTGGTCGAGTGACCAGATTGCGATGTCCTCGCGGGGGAGTGCATTAAACCAGGCGACGAAGCTGTCATGGTGCTGAGACAGAAGGTCGTTATCAGCTCGTTCTTTGGCTAGCAAATAGTTATAAAGCAGGGCTGCTCCGTGCATAGCATAAGAAAAAAGCCGCGCATGAGTCAGCAGTTCCTTGAGTTCATCTGGGAACCTCGCGTAATCCGGGTGTTCCCATGGTGAACTTACGTCTGCCGGTTCGCTATGCAGCGTCAGCCAAGCCAACAGACTGCCTTTGCATGACACTTGAATACGGTCGCGAAGAAAGCTTGCTTCCTGGCGTGTAAGTGCAAATGTTGCACCATTAGGAAAGTTGGGTGGTGGTGCAGGCAGGCTGGAGTGCCAGCTCTGAGGTGGTTTGTACGAGCTAGTGTCGCCCATATCACCGCGATTTTTTTCTTGATATTCCCGCTCGTTCATTTCCCTCCGCATGCGATACAGTTCATCCACACGCCGATGATATTCCTCTTGCGAGCACGACGTCTCGCGAATGCCCCAGCGCCGTAGCCCTGACCAGTAAACGGAACTGGGCAGACGTTTAAGCTTTTCGCGTGAATTTTTACCAAATGTCCCGGCCGAATCTTCTTCGAGCTTGGAGAGGGGGATAATTAAGGCTCGTTCGTCACGGTCGGCCTGGATACCAAAGTTTGCAGCGGATATGCGTTTATTTTCGAGACGCTGATAGATCCATGGAACAAAAAGCATGTAGCGTAAACGGGTTTGAATGGTGCTGGTTCCTGGAAATAGCTGCTCAGCAAAACTATCTCGAATAGCGCCAATACCTAATTCATCACGACTCTCCTTTTGTTGAAAGAGTGCAAGAATATCTAACGTCTTGGCCTGTGCGTTTGCATCGTGATCAAGCCAGCCTAACGCGGATGCCATACCTAATTCCTTGGTTAAAATTATTATCTGCTGTTTGCATGTGCATACATTTCCAACCGCTTTTTAGTTGCCCACCTTAAACCGATTTGAATGTCTCTTAGATGACCTATATTTACCCTGCCTGTTTTGGCGCTTTATCATAAGCGATTAACTGGGTGATAAAGCGGCTTTCACATCAGACTAACAAAGCTCCTGGCGCAGGCAAGGTTAATTGCGCAAGTTGCGACTGAATAAGCACCAGTTTTTGCTTGTTGTCGCGTATAGTCTGGCTTTTCGCGGTCAACTCAGTGACAACCTGTTCCATGTTTAAGATTTGTGGCGCAAAAAAAGCAAACATTTTTTCATCAGAGTTAAGCAGCTCATAGATATCCATAAAGGGCTCTTTAATGATTTTCACCATCGAAGATTTCACATCTTCTAATTCCCGCTCGCGCTCGTGTGCTTTATAGGCGTCCCATAGATCGGAACCAATCGTAAATGCCGCGCCCGCTGGGCCTGCCCATTTTGCAATGCCTCCAGCCAGTTTTGTCGCCTCCCAAGGTTTAAATTTGTAGACATACCCTGTTAGTTTGCCAATGGTATCGCGTGCTGCAAAAATCGTTGTTTTGAGGGTGGTTGGGCTAATTTTCGACACGCCCTCAAAGACCCCGCCTATAGAGCGAAACGCCCCTTCACTCAGACCACTTAAAAAGCTTTCACTGGAGTTTAACTGGCGAGTAATATCATCAGATAAGCGCTGCGTGACCGATGTAGACTGATCGAAAAAGCGATCGACAGAGAGCTTAATACGCAGGTGAAGCTTAAAGCCAACCCCTTCTTCGGAATAGCCCAGCTCATCGTCCATGAACGGGCGAATGTCTTCAAGGCCAAGTGGTCGTAGCTGGCTCATGAGCTGTTTTTCCATCAGGTTTAGCTCTTCAAACAGTTCACGCGCCAGGCGCTTGACCTCTGTGCGACTGTGCATGATATCTTTACGAAAGCGGCTCGTATCTTCGTCGTTTTTTTCAACAAAGGCATTTAGTTCATTGAGCTGTAAACGGGCCTGCGTAACTCGCTGATTTACAATATCCTTCACAACGTCCATGCCGGTTTTAGCCAGCAGTACTTCAGGTACATTGGCTTGCAGTACCTTAGCCGCGGTGTTTTTAAGATCGTTAATGCGCGAGCGGCTTTCGTAATGTTCAGGTTTGTCGAACCAGAACGATAGACCGCGACCGTTTGGATTTGAAGAAATACAGACGATTTGCAGTCGTTCGCATTCTGACGCGCTTAAATTAGCGGCCCGCTGCAATTTTCCTTTCAGATTCTCTTTTTTAATTTCCGCCTGTTCTTCAAATAATGCTGGGTTGGTTAGGTTAGTCACTTCATCCATTTTATTAATTACAAAGATGGTTGAAGAGAGTTTATTCAGATCGCGTAATACCCATTTTACGATGTCACTGTGGCTTTCTTTTAGTGGATTGGTGGCATCAACCACATAAAAAATCATATGTGCCTCAGAAATATAGCGTTTGGTCATGTCTTCATACATGACCTGTTTGCCATCGACTTCGCGCTCCTTATCACCAAATAGCCCCGGCGTATCGACAATTTCGCATTGACCTGGAAGCCCCTCAGGCTTGTAAATACTCAGCCGATCAGATGATTCATCCATGGAAATATTCATATCTTCCATTATCTTACCCAGCCAAGCGGCGATGACACTGGTCTTGCCATCCGAAAACGCCCCAAGCAACGCAACACGCAGCACATCAGATTCAACGGCAGAAATGCTGGAGGCTATTTTTTGCAGATCTTCACCTACGTCTATATCCATTTCGCTCAGCGTCTCTAACATGCCTCGCAGTTGTAATAGCGTATCAATAGCCTCTTGTTTCTCAATACTGAACTGTTTGAATTGTTCCATAAGGCATCTTCTCAAGTTGATTTTTAAGTCGCGTTATTCGGGCAATTTGCGTTTCAAAAATAGTTATCGGCTGCTGTAAGGCACTCTGCATATTATTCACTTTTGTTAGCAGGCCACTCTGCAGCTCATTATTTATCGCCGTAACCAGTTTGCAGGCCTCATCGCTCACACCGTCCAGCGCTTTTTCCCTTGCGCCCTCCAGCTTGTCACGCACTTTTCCCTGTGCTTTGCGGATTTTTGAGGATTTGCTGGTAAAAAAGCCGATAGCAGTCATCAGTGCACCCACCAGCGCCCCGGCAATAGCACCAATAGCTGTTCCAATCACCGGGAATGCGCTGCCGATTGTGCCACCCGTCATCGCATAGGTGCCTATTTTGAAGGCCATTGAGCCAAAATCGCCCAATCCAAGGTCGTAGCCTAGCGCCATATCACTGCTGAAATCGATGCCGCCGCTACGATCAAAACTAACGCGTTGTTGAAAATCTACATGCTTGATATCTTCCAGCAAACGTTCCACCGCCTGGAGCATCAGTTGCTGTAATACTTCCACGGCATTTTCAGTATCTTTCAACATTTGTTCCTCAACTATGATGCGACGTTTTTTAAATTCGCGCTGAATCCGTTGAGAAATCGCATCGCTATCACCGAAATCGTCTTCGACTATATTGTCACTGTCTTCTGCCAGTTCGTTGAAAAAGGTATTCCACCGGTTGCGACGATTATTCACAATTCGACGTTCAAACTCAGCAATTGCCTTAGTGAACGCTACCCGACATTTATCAAACTCCGGCTCCGTCCCTTTCAGGAAGGACCGATGTCCGGCTAATTGTGTTTCCAGCACAGTTAAGTATTGCCCAAGCGTTTCACGGACCTTGCCTTTGTTACTTTCGACAATATCCTCCCGGAATGTAGCAACCTTATTCCTGATCGTCTGGGCTACGTAATCGATTTGACTGAATTTTCGCATTTCCTGACGGTCAGAAAATACGTCTGAGAACTCCTGCTGAGATATAGCCAGATTGTGTTCCCGGGAAGTATGAATGGTTGTACTTTGCGTACTGTCGTCATAAGCCAGCGCCGAAAATGCCAGCAGGCCCTGAACACAATGGCCATTTTGGAGCACCTCTTTTCCCAGGACCGGAGCCAGAACGTCAATGGTCTGGCGAAGTGCGTCGTCAGCGCCGCCCTGCCTGGTAAGATCCGAACGATCCTCTTCGAACTCATAGGCTTCGGAAAAACCACGAACATTAACCAGGGGATAAACCTGTGTGCCATATTCCAGATATGACTTAATCTTCTCTGCGGTTGCCGTTTCTGGTTTTTTATTGGTGCCGTTGACGTAAACCACCATATGAGCTTGCGCAATAGCTTCTTTCACAAGGTGAACGTAGCGTGCCTCATTACCTTCAATCCCCGGTACGTCAATCAGTTGAAAGTCTCTATCGTCGATATGTAGCGTGTAATGGGTGTTGCCTTTGGTAAAATCTGACTCACCAGTACCAATAATCAAGCCATCAACACGCGTTGCCGTCGCTTTTAATTTCTCCGTCTCAATGATTGACTGGATAAGACGTGGCAAACTCTGATCCAGTAATTGATGAATGTTGATCGTCGATTTTAAGTCGTTGAGAGTGGTATTTTCCAAGCGTGCAGCACTATCCTCTGCAATATAAAAAGCATCACTCACTCTTAATTCCTCGCCAGCATATTTATCAACACCACCGCTCCAGCACCAATAATCATCCCCACAACAGTAGTGATGATCAAGGTTATCCGCGCCTTTTTGTTAGCTTGCTGTTGCAACATTTGCAGACGTGTTTGGCTTTCATTTTGTTCCAGCAGATGACGTGCTTTACTGGCCTCTTCTTCCATTTTTAATCGTAAAGCGCTTTCATTAGTCATGATTTGCTGTAGTCGAATAGCAGAAACACTGATAGCACTAATTTTATCGGTTACATCGCCATAGACCTGCCCTAAATCACTGCGAAATTGGGTTAGGTTCTCGTGAAGCTCTTGCTCAGTTTTGAGTAGATCGTTCTGATTTTTTTTCAGAAATTGTCGGCGAGAGGTTTCATCAAACACGATTCTTAGAGATTCGATAATAGTACTTTTTCCCGCGTTGGTTTCGCCAAAAAACGCGAGTGTAAATTTATCCCACTCGGCATGTCGTTGCAGGTAGTCTAACTTCTGGTTGAAATTATCCTGAAGAATCTGTAGTTGCGCTCTCATCACATTAAGCTGTTTTTTACCATCTTCGTTCTCGACATGAAGTTCCGAAATATCAGCAAGTGTTTGCTCAATGTTACGTCCTACATCGGCATAAAGCCGGTTGAAGTCCTCAACGCTATTCATATTAAATTCTCATTAGTGGTCTATTTTAGCCAGTGTGGTTTGCCATGAGTTCTACCCATCAGACTTCCTTGTTACGGTTTTATCTCGTGGCAATTTTATCGTTATAGCAAAAGTAAATTATTTACTAAGAAAGTTACTGTGCGAGTATGCTGGCTAACGGAATTTACAGTAGCCGCTGTGCAAAGACCCCAAGAGATATTTTTCATGCTTATTCTCCTATACCTCCTTCCACAACCGGCTGCCTTTGAACATCACTCACCGCATCACCAAACGCGGCCAAAAACCATTTCAGCATTGCGCTATCAACCACGGTGGCGGAAATTTCCAGTCGCTCTTCACCAATTTCCCGATGCGTTTGATCGGTTGATAGTGGAGATTCAATAAGGTGGAGCCCAGCAGTGCGGTCAATTTCAAAAGTAAGGAAAATCATCTGCCCCTCACCAAATCCAAAGCGGCCGTCGTCGTCATATTTTTTTAAATTGAATTCGGATGGTCGCTCGAAGGTAAAGGTGCTGACGCTCGCGGAAAGGATCCGGTTGAGCGCCAGACTACGTTCGTTGTTGTAACCTTCGAAGCGGCAAACCAGATAGAGGCGAGGCCCTTGCTGCGCCAATCCCAATGGCATTACTGTGTTTTCGCTTTCTTTGCCGCCCGCATTGCGATAGGTGATGCGTAATAAGTGATTGAGATACAGCGCTTCACTGACGGATTCAAACACACCTTCAGCGATGGGGGGCGGCAGTAATGGCTGGCTCGTTGCCACGATACGCACTTTATCTGGCCACTCCGCTTCCAGGCGGGTAGGGCCGTTGTCGTGCAAATTACGCTGCGCCTGGGTAAACAACCCGGTCATGGATTTAATGAGCCGGGTTGGCAAAATAGGCTTCAGATGCGCTTCTGCCATCGCCAATAGCAACGACTCCTGCGGCGTCAGCATTGGAAGTGAGACGCCACTGGAATTTTCAAGCCAGCGATAGCCATAGGGGCGGTTGCGGTCGTCGCGCTCGATATCAAAATGGTCGCAAAGCATCTCCAGATTGCGCTGAATAGTCCTTACATCGCGCTCGATTCCAGCATGCTGTAGCTGCTCATGAAGCTCTTTTGCCGTGATTTTTCTGCCGCGTGGAATACGGCGCAGAAGCTCAAGAGCGAGCACGGTGGTCTCAATGGTTTCAGGTCTTTTAGCCATTTTGATTTCCTATCAAATTACTTAGTGCAAAAAGCCAATCGCCGGTTTTTCGCGTTTTTTCATCCAGCACTCGGCTTTAAGTGCGGCAACAAAAGCCTCTGTTGAACTCACTGGCTTAAAATGATGCTGACGTGCTACCAGTGCAAAATCGCCCGGTGTCAGGTAGTCCAGTTTTGATATTTCTTTCATGTCAGCAGATTGCGGTTCATTGAGCTGAAGCTTTCGATAGTAAATATTCAGCAATGCGGCAGCCTGGTCATCACACAAATAGTTGAATCGCACCTTAAGATCGAACCGACGTAGCGCGGCGTCATCCAGCACATCAAATCTGTTCGTCGTGGCGATCAGCACACCTTCAAACAGTGCCATCTGGCTTAACATTTCGTTGGCACTGCTCACTTGCCAATGGTGCTGGAACTCGTCGCGTGCGCTGAGAAAACTATCAATCTCATCAATCAGCAGGATCGCATTGTCGCGTTGCGCCTGTTCAAATAACGCCGCAATGTTCTGTTCACTTTCACCAACGTAGCGGCCAAAAAGCTGTGAAGCCTTGCGTTCTATAACGACCTTATCTAACTGCTTCGCAAGCCAATGTGCCCATGCCGTTTTACCCGTGCCCGAAGGGCCATAGAGGCAAAAACGCGCTGAGTGACCCGGTGTCAGAGCTTTACCAATCTCATCGAGTGGGTTGTCACAATTGATAAATGCCGTGTCATAGAACGCGGGTATTTGGGCCGCAACATGGTTTTTTATCGGCTTATGCCCCTGAGCCTTTAGGGTGTTATTGATTAAATACATTAAAGTCTCAGAGCATTTTTCCTTTGAGAGCTTGTCGCCAATGCCCGCGAGGACGTTTGCTGCCCGGTTAATAACCGCTGGGGCCAGATAAGAGGCCTCCGCTAATAAAGCAAGAGCGCCTGGTGCCAGTATTTCGCCACAAGCCTCTTGAATGATCTCTGCGCGCTGATTACGTGGTGGGGCATTGAGCTCAATGACCATGTCAAAGCGGCGTACCATTGCTGGATCCATACAATCAATGTCATTGGCTACCCATAGAGTGGGAACAACATTCTCTTCCAATAGACGATTGATCCAGGCTTTTGCTAATGGAAGTGGACTGCTGTTATGAATCCCGGGACTTTCGACAAAAACATCTTCTGCCTCATCGAGCAGGATGATGGCTCGTTCATCGATGAATAAGCGCTGCGCAGCACGCCAGGCACGTAAACGACGGCTGCCACTGATCGGGCGCAGGGATTCATTCTCACTGCTGACTTCATACAGGGGAGTTTGCAATTCATTGGCAATCAAACGACAAAGCTGGCTTTTGCCGCTACCCGGTTGGCCATGAATCAGGATATTGACCCCGATACGTTGGGTGCTCAGCGCATGATGCAACCACTGACGCAGAATATTAACTGCCGGAATGTGGGCATAATTATCAAGCTTCAGATGGGCTGGCCCACAGATGTTGATCATGCCTTGCAGGAGTCGCGCTGGACTTGTCTCACCCGAGTAAAGGCGTTCTGCCAGGGTGGGTGAGAATGGCTCAAGTTTATTGCGCAGTAGATGCGCGCCGTTCATTTCAAGGCTAACCAGACCGGTTTTGGTCAGGGTGCTGGAGGGGCCAAGTGCCTCGCGTACCTCGGTTTCGGTGATATCCAAAGTCATCGCAAGTGTGCGATAAACTTTGGAGGAGGTGAGTGGCCCAAGCCATTCCGTGACATCGTCAAGCAGCCTTTCCTGATGGAGCTGTAATGTGAATTCCAGAATGGCTTTTTCAGCGCTGTTGAGGCCAATACGCGTGGCAAACCTGCTCACTGCAGTTTGAAAAATAGAAGCTTGTGTTAACGAATTATACTGTTCAGCATCCTGATAATATTTGCGTAATCTTTTCAGCAACGAATCTTGATCCTGCTGACTCAGGTTAAAAGAATGCTCATTATTGAGGTGAAGATAGTCAGCCAGCGGTTGGCTACTGAATCCATGCTGGGTAATAAACTGTTTGTGCGCGCCCAGGCGAAATAGTATCCGCAAGATCCATTGCTGCATTTTGGTATTCTGATAATTCATTTCAGCGACTTGACTTACTTCAGCAGACATTACAGTGTTCATATTCTTCTCCTTGTGAAAGCACTATTTTTAAATTGCGCTGAGACATTTTGTGTCGCATGAAATGAAAAAGTTTTTTTGGAGATGTTGGTTGGCTGCGACACAAGTTGTCGCAAGGATATGAGTGTTTTCGGTGCAGTTAATAATTATGATATTAAATATTTTCTTGCAAATGCCGACAACCGTTTTATTCTAGAGGGTGGTTTTTTAAACGTTGGCCGGGAGTGGTTTATAGATACACAATGTGTCCCCTGAAGGGGAACGTATTCAGAGATAAGTTAGTCAGGTTGGCGAATTAAAAATTAATCCGATAAAATTATATACAAAGGAATGCGTTGTGGAAAAAAATGATGATTGGGGAAATTTAAGGGAATTGCTGCGAAGCACCGTACTGCTTCAGGAGAGCTATCAGCATGCAAAAAAGCGTTACTCCAAAAAAATCGCTCCAGACTTTCGTTTATTTCGCTTCTTTAATATAAATGAAAATACGCTTTCTAAGTGTTTTGCGTTTCTTCTTAAGCCAGATGAAACTCATGGCCAGGGCGAGTTATTTCTCAATGGTTTTTATCAGTTAATAGAAAGATCCAAAGCGATTACCACCAAAAAACAAACTGAGGTTTATACAGAGTATACGATTTCCGGAAGTAGAAGAATCGATATCTTGATTGATGGCGAAAATGAGTTAACGGCTATTGAAAATAAACCTTGGGCAGTCGATCAAAAAGATCAACTTCAAGATTATGCGCAATGGTTAGCTGTAGAATCACACCGCAGAGGCATTGGATGGTCATTAATATATCTTTGTAATAATGATATAAATGAGTTTTCTTTAAGCTCTGACTTGGCAGAGGAAATAAAGCGAAATGTAAAGCCTGTTACTTTTATCCAGGTTGAAAGATGGCTATCACATTGTGCGTTATACATTGAGGCACCTGCTGTACGCTGCTTTGTTGATGCTTTGATAAAATTTATTCGCGAAGATATTAATGGGGATATCGCTATGGAATTGCAAAACGAACTGACAGAGAAGTTGGTGGCCTCACCACAAAACCTCCGAGCAGCACTATCAATTGCACAAAATATACGTCAAGTTAAGGAGCGACTCTGGCGCGATTTCATCATTCATCTTCGCCAGCAACTGTTACCTATTGGAACTCAAGTGGTGACTAATGATGAATTGAGTTTGGGAGGTAAGTACGCTTCATTCTCGCTCTTATTTAAAGAAGGCGATGATTTTAAATTATGCTGGGAGTTTAGTACATCTGACTACCGCAACCTGGCTTACGGGATTTGCTCGGTCAATGAACCCGACGAGAAGATACACCTTGAGTGTTTTCCAGCCATTGCTTCAGCTATGAGTGATGTTTTTCCTGAAATTGATGCAACTATTGGAACGACAGAATGGTGGCCATGGTGGTGCCATGCTGATGTGGGTATGGATGTTCCACGCAACTGGAATATGGATGCTGAAGCCTGGAGCTTACTACTTGAACGCGGAGAAGGAAGCTTTGCGCAGACGATCGTTAGTATGGCAAAGCGTATCCACAATGAAGTTGATTTGTCTCTGTTCAGAGCGACGAACTAAAATTGCATGAAGCAAGAACTCAACCCGAACATTTCCGGTAATTGAATACTTCCACCAGTTTTATTCGCCAGCATCAGTAACACTTCGCGTGCCCGGCTAGTGATTCCCGTAACACAGGCCGGGCACAAATCCATCCTCACATTCCCGTCCCATCACACCCCACACGCATTTATTTTAGCGATCCCCACATCCACCGATATAACCGTTAAGGGATCGTTTCCGAAGAGGGGGGCTGGCGAGGCAAAGGCGAGTCAATTTGGCGCTGATGCCTGACGGTTAATGACGCACGTCAATTCACCCAGCTGCTCTACTTTATCGGTCAATGCGCGGGACGGGGTGAAAAATGGAAAAGGTACTGATTGTTGACGATCATCCAATCACGCGATTAGCGCTCAAAATACTGATTGAAGAAGATAATCGGGTAGTCGTAGGTGAAGTGGGCGATGGCATTCAGGCTATAAAGTTTGTGAAAAAACTGCAGCCGGATTTAGTCATCATTGATATCGATATCCCGGTGCTCAACGGTATCGATGTCATCAAGCGCTTGCGCCAGAGTGGGCACGAGATGGGCATTCTGGTGCTCTCCGGCAAAGACAGCGAGCACTATATCCGCCGCTGCGCCACGGCGGGTGCCAACGGATTTATGAGCAAATGCAAAGAGTTAACCGAGCTGAGAGATGCGATTCGCGCTATCAGCAAAGGATATGCCTTTTTCCCGATGAATTGTGCGCGTCAGGGCTTGCATCTTGAGGATGAAAACAGCGACCAGCGCAAAATTGACGAACTGTCGCCCAAAGAGCTGAATGTATTGCGTCAGCTGGCGCGCGGCGAGAAAGTGGTGGATATCGCGCGAGGCATGAACATCAGCGATAAGACCGTCAGCACCTATAAAAGCCGGCTGATGATGAAGCTGGAGTTAAAGAATCTGGTGGATGTGCTCGATTTTGCCCAGCGGCACAATCTGGATTGAGACGCTCGGCAGTTCATGCGCTGAACTCGTCTTTGAGAAAGGTTTCGATTGCCTGATTCAACACTTGCACGCAGCCCAGCGTTTCATCGAGCATCTGGCCGAGATGGCGTTCATCGACTGGGGCGCCACAGGCTTGCTCTAATTCGCGGCACTGATCGGCAATCGATATGGCGCCGATGATCTGCACTGAACCTGCCAGACGGTGCAGGCTGCGCTCCAGCGCGGGCCAGTCGCGATTGTCGAAACAGGCGCAGGCCACCTGCATATCCTGCAGATTCTCATCGCGGGTGGCGCTGAGCAGGCGCTGCAGCATCTCGTTGTCCTGATGAGCCAGTTCGCGCAGGGCGTTAAGATCGAGCAGATGATTCAGCGCGACATGGCCGGGATAGGGCACAACAGCAGGGCGCGGCACCCTTTGCAGCAGTGCTTCCAGCTGCGGCAGGCGCAACGGTTTGAACAGGCAGTCATCCATGCCCGCTTCCAGGCAGCGCGATCGCTCTTCTGGCTGCGCGTTGGCGGTCAGTCCCATAATGGTGAGCGGTTCACGCTGTTTTTTACGCAGTTCGCGCGTCAGGGTGAAGCCATCCATTACCGGCATGCTGCAATCGGTGATCACCAAATCAATCTGGTTTTCCTGCCACAGCCACAGCGCCTGTTCGCCATCCTCGGCTTCGATCACTTTGTGTCCCAGTCGGGTGAGCTGGCGTTTCAGCAGCAGGCGGTTGGCAGGATGATCATCCACCGTCAGGATGGTTAACGGCAGGCCACAGGCATCTTGCTGGCGTATCGGTTCCACCGGCGCGCTCACCGCTTCACGACAATCCACCGGGATACGCACGCAGATGCGCGTGCCGCGTCCCGGTTGGCTGTGCAGCGTCAGGCTGCCCGCCATCATCGCCACCATTTGTTCACAAATCGCTAATCCGAGTCCGGTGCCGCTCTGTTTTTTGCCCGATGCGGATTGTTCGTAAGGATTGAATATCAGCTGCTGATCCTCTTCACTGATGCCGATGCCGGTATCCTGCACCGTGAGTTCCAGCGTGGCGCGATCGCCTTCGCCGGGTTTGCTGCGCACCTGCACTTCGACCGTGCCGCGCTCGGTGAATTTGATGGCGTTGCTGATCAGGTTGGAAAGGATTTGCCGCAGACGCATCGGATCCAGCAGCAGTTCGTCCGGATGTAGCACATCAATCTGATAGTGCAGCAGCAATCCTTTCTGGCGCGCCAGCCCTTCAAACACGCGCACCACCGGTTCGGCCAGGGTATCGAAGCGCACCCATTCCGGCGACAGCTCCAGCTTGCCCGATTCGATTTTCGCCATGTCGAGGATATCGCCAATCAGCCCCATCAGCGATTGCGCGGATTCATAGGCGACGCGCACCGACTCTTTATCGCACGGTTGTTGCAGGCGATTGGCGACCGCCAGCTCCAGCAAGCCAATAATCGCGCTGATCGGCGTGCGGATTTCGTGGCTCATGGTGGCGAGGAAGGTGCTTTTGGTGCGGTTAGCCTGTTCGGCGCGCTCGCTGGCCTGCAGCAGATCGCGGGTCAGTTGTTCATGTTCCGTCACATCCTGCCAGCTGCAAATCATCCCGGCGAGGTTGCCGTGATTATCGCGAAACGCCACCGCGCGGTGGATGACATCACGCAGTTCGTGGCCGTTATCGATCTGGCCGCGCTGTGGTGTCATCTCCATTGACGTTTGTTCTGCCAGTAAGGCCATTTGCGCCTGGCAGATAGCGTGCAACGGATGCGCGCTGTCACTGAGCGGCAGCTGGCTGATATTGGAGTGTGCATCGTTGAAAAACTGACTCCAGGCCGGATTTTTGTTGGTCATCTCGCCTTTGTGGTCGATGACGTAGATCGGCACCGGCGTGCCGTTGAACAGGATTTTCTGGAAGGTGGCTTGTTCCTGCAGTCGCGCCTGCGCCTCTTTACGCTGACGCACCGCGCGATGCAGATGGTAGTTCCAGAACAGTGAGGTGATCACCAGCACCGCGAAGATCCCCGCCAGCCCGTAAAACTCGTGTCGATAGGCCATCCAGGTGTCGAGTTTGACATCGGGCGTGCCCTGCCATTTCATCGCCAGCAGCGAGATATCGCGCGGCGGGATGGTCGCCAGCACCTTGTTCAGGATGCTTAGCAGTTCCGGATTATCGCGCCCCACGGCAAAGGCGATCCGCGCGGGATTTTCCCCGAGTCGCGAGACAATCTGCAGGCGATTACTGAAGTAGCGATCGATCATGTAGCGCGCGGCAATCAGGTTATTCACCGCGCTATCCACCCGACCTTCATTCACCATCTGTAGTGCAATACTGGCGTTCTCAACGGTGACCAACTTGATGTGGGGGAAATTTTCCTTCAGCCAGCCGATGAGCTCATGCTGGGGCGTAATCGCCAGCGTGTCGGTGTCATTGAGTGATTTGGGCGCACCCAGCGTATTTTTGCTCACCAGCACATACGGCGGCAGCACGTAAGGGCGGGAGAAGAGGGCGCGCGCTTCACGCTGCGGACTGTGGGCCAGCGAGCCAACCAGTTCAACTTCATGGCGGCTGAGCCGGTCGAACATTGCGTTGACGGAGGAGGCTTCGACCATGGTGAAATCGATACCAGTGCGCAGATGAATCAAACGCAGTAAGTCTGCAGTCATACCGTTAAATTTGTTGTGCCGATCTTTTAGCGTGAAAGGCGCATCGAGCGGGTTCATCACCACGCGCAGCGTCTGATGCTGAGCCAGCCAGCGTCGCTCACGGTCAGTGAGTTGCAGAGGCGGCGCCGCCATCATCGGCGGCATGCTAGAACCGAAGAGCACACGGCTGAACTCCAGGCACATTCAGAAAACTCGGATGGCGTCTTCTGCTTGAAAAAAAAAAAAGAACAATCTGGTGGCAGAATGAGATCGTAGACAATGCGACCTGAGATGAACTATGACGTATAAAATAGACGCGACTAT